>NZ_JASJOR010000042.1:0-61292 GCF_030068545.1 Xanthocytophaga flava
TGCTAAAATAAGAAGACAATTCAGTGAAATCTTTATCAGAAGTCACAATATTTTGAAAATCAATATCTTGCATACGACAAAGATATGCTTTTTTCCTTAGCCTGACGGCTATGGTGATAACACCAACAACGGGCACACAATTATCACCAGTCGGAAAGGCCGCCGGTCTTGCCACGAGTTCCTTTCAGGAGGACAATAAGGGGTGTTTTTTTTCCAGAGGGACAAGTTCTTTCAGGAGGGCAAAAGGGGATGAGCAATAGGAAAACGGAGGGAGAGGGGCATTCAGAAGGACAGCAAGGAAAGTGTTTCTTTTCAGAAGGGCAGAAAGGGAACGCGCCATGCAGGAAAACAAAAAATTTCAGGAATAGAAAGGAAGACTGAGGAGGGAAAGAAATCCTTTCAGAATAACGGCGAAGGGGAGTTTTTTCAGAAGGGCAGAAAGAAAGACAGTTTCTTTCTGGACGATAAAAAGAGAGGAGTAACCCTTTCAGGAGGAATGTACGCTTTTCAAGAAGGAATCATACAAAGGGAGAACAGGGAGAGAATGATTCTTTATCTACAGACATCCTTCCCTGAAAATATATGGGACAGGATAATAGCATTATCCCGAAAGTAAAAGAGAGAGGAGGTCTTTCTATCCAGGATAATCTTCTGGATAATTAGGATAATGGCCTCAGACGTTGACAGAGGGATTTTTTGTGCTACTGGTTTTGTTGGTACTGTTTACTGGCTAAAAAACAAAGAGTGACCATATGCAGTCACTCCCTGTTTACAATCGAACAATCTTATGGTTACTCTGTACGTAAGGACTTAATGGGATTGACACGGGCAGCGCTGATAGCCTGTATACTGATGGTACAGACTGCCAGGACAATGGCACCTATACCTGCCAGCGCAAATACTATCCATGAAATCTCAATACGGTAGGCAAACTCCTGCAGCCATTGATTGGTGACATACCAGGCTATCGGAGTGGCAAGAATAATGGCAAAAACAACCAGACGGATAAAGTCCTGGCATAGGAGTAACACAATGCTGGATACCGAAGCTCCCAATACTTTCCGGATGCCTATTTCTTTGGTACGCATTTCGGCTATGAAGGCGATCAATCCAAACAGTCCCAGACAGGCTATGAAGATGGCTACACCTGTAAAGGCTTTCATCATAGCTGCCAAACGATGTTCGGATTTATACATCTTGTCAAAAGCGTCGTCCAGAAACTGATACTCAAAAGGCTTTTTGGTCTGATATGTAGTATACAGATGCTCAATCTGTGCCAGGGTTTTGGGAAGGTTGGCTTTAGGATCTACGCGTACAAACAGATGGCCTCCCTGGCTGGCAAGGCTTTGTGAGGTGTCTTTTACTACCTTTAGTGCCAGGTCGTTTATTTCATGTTTGAGTGAGCTGAAGTTAAAGTTTTTGACCACACCGGCTATTTCCTTGGTCCCATCCCATTCGAGTCGCTTCCCAATCGGGTTGCCTTTCAGATTTAGTTTGGCAATAGCCTTTTGGTTAATAATAATTTTGTCATTCAGGCTAATCTGACTTTCGATGCTTGGAGGAATGGCCCAGTCAATCTCCAGTGTTTTTAGGAATTGCTCATCAACCACCATGAAGTTGAGAGATATATTCTGCTGACTATCTGGCGTTTTGGTGAAGATCATATTCCATCCACCTGAGAAGAGCGGAGAGCCGGCGGCGGCCACAGAGCGTACTCCTGCTTGCTGACGGATGTCGTTGCGAAAGCGTATATAATTGTTTTTAAATTCTTTGTCCAGCGGTATCATCAGCACCTGTTCTTTATTCATGCCGATTTTCTGATTGCGAATAAAGGCGATTTGTTGCTGAATGAAGATGCTGCCTGCTATCAGAACCATAGACACGGCAAACTGAAACACGATAAAGCCCTTGCGAACGTTGGTGCCTGTCATGCTTACTTTGCCTTTGAGAGCTTGTATAGGGCTAAAGCCAGACAGTACCAGTGACGGATAGCTGCCTGCAATAAGGATGGTTATGATGAGCAGACCTGCAAGTACTATGACAAATAACGGACTAAACAGAAAGTCTGTGTCTATCTTGAGCTGTAAGGTGTTAAGAAAAACAGGCTTCAGGAATTGCAGTAAAACCAGTCCCAGCACAAATGCAACCAGGCTGATCAGCATAGATTCCATATAAAACTGTCCCGCTATACGCTTACGGTCAGCTCCCATTACCTTGCGTACACCAACTTCTTTGGCACGTTTGGTGGCACGGGCAGTAGACAGACTCATATAGTTAAACAGTGCCAGGAATAGGATCAGGACAGCCACTCCCATAAATATCCAGACATACTGGAGGTTAGAAGAGTCACCAAAGTTGTTTCCAAAGTGAATATTCAGCAGAGGGTCCAGCACATACTGGAACTGTAACCCGAATCCTTCTTCTTTGGTTATTATTGACGGAATGGCTTTCTGCACCAGATCCAGATCAGATTTATCTTTCAGTAAAAAGTACGTCTCATAGGCTCCCGGACCGATTTTAGCGTTCTCAGAAGCATAATGGTCGGGTCCTTCCTGCTTTTGAATAGCATCATAGCTGGGCAGAGAGGCAATAAAGTCGTAGGTTAGTGTAGAGTTAGAGGGAGCATCTTTGACAACACCTGTGACCTCGAAAAGATGTTTTTCGTCATAGCTGAGTGTTTGTCCTATAGGGTCTTTGTCTCCAAAATATTTGTGTGCTGTATGTTCACTTATCACAACTGAAAAAGGTTTGTTCAGTACATGCTGCACATTGCCTTTCAGGAGCGGAAATGAAAAAACGGTCAATACGGATGGATCTGCAAAAAGGAATTTTTCTTCATAAAACTTCTGATCGTCACTTGTCTTTATAACAACCCGGTTAGACATGCGCATGCGTACGAAGTCTTCTACATGGGCACTGTTTTGTTTCACTGCTGGCCCAAAGGGCATAGAGAATAGATTCATTTGTATGATAGTCTCTCCCATTTTAGCTTTGTATAGGGTGCGGACGATCTTTCCGGAATGAGTATGAAAGTGATCATAGCTATACTCATGTACTACATAGAGCATGATCAGCATACTGACTGCCAGGCCAAGTGCTAAACCTCCTATATTAATAGCCGAGTAGAGCTTATTACGCCATAGGTTGCGAATGGCAATGAGAAGATAGTTTTTAAGCATAAAATTGGGAATAGTAGTTTGATGGCTAAAAACAAAAAATCACACAGAGGCTTCTTAGTTTTCTGGATAAAGAAACATTCAATTATAAAGCCAGATTTTAAAAAGGGCATTTTTTCGCTGTTAAGTGAGGATTTTGCAGGATAAAGAGCCACCGACTGTCCGGAAATGAACATACCCTGTCCAGCGACGAACAGGGTGTAGAAACGCAGAGTAGGCTATAAAGTCTCTTTTTCTGCCCTTTCACTCCCCTTGCTGTCCTCCTGAAAGGAACTCGTGGCAAGACCGGCGACCTTTGGATTCTGAGAATATTTTTTCTCTCCAAAACCAAACGCGGCTCTATTTGTCACAAGATTCTTTCAGAAGGACACAGAAGAGAGGTCCTTTCAGGAGGACAGGGATAGTGTTATTTTCTTTATTTCCAGACCTCTTTTCCTGGAAGGTCTGGGACACGATAATGCCTTTGGGATTGTATCATTGATGGTTTTCAGTGGAAGGCAAAAATATTTCTTTACTCTTAAGAAACATTGCAATCCAGATCAGCACCAGAAACATAAGAGAGGCCGGTGGTGCACCTGCCGATATTTCCAGGGCTAAGGCTCCACTCAGGTAACAGCTTGTGAGCAGAAAGCCTACCTTGCTGGTTTTAGGATACAGCAAAAGACCTGCTATACCTAATTCTGTAATTCCAAGAACCGGCATAAGGTGTCCGAATCCGGCGTGAGTCAGAAACTGTACCACCGATTCGGGTTCGGCTCCGATCAGTTTGAGCACTCCACCCACTATAAGCATCAGGGCAGTAAGAGCCACTAATACAGTGGCTGTAATACGTTTGGTTTTAGATAGCATAAGCTTTTTAATTATGAGGCAAAAGTATGTAACTTTGGTAGCCAGTTGTGGCTACTAACCTGGTGGTTAGCGCTAACCGCCAGGTTAGTGAAACAAAGACTTAACCCTACAAAACGCCAAAAGAGATGCTAACACAGGATGGTGGATGCCCCAAGAGTATACTGGCTATCAAGGATGCCATAGAAACAATGGATGGAAGATGGAAGCTTCCGATTCTGATCTCCCTGTCGGCAGGTACTAAACGATTTAAGGAGATTGCCAAAGATGTACAGGGAATCTCTGACAAGATGCTGTCAAAGGAGTTAAAAGAACTGGAACTAAATAAGTTGATTACAAGAGAGGTTTCCGAACTATCGGTAGTGGAATATTCGATTACTGAGCACGGCAAATCTCTTGAAAAGGTAATGAAGGAGCTCTATGACTGGGGACTAGAGCACAGACGGCAGATTATAGGAAAATAAGCTCTCTGCAGCTGCCCGCATTAGGGCTATCTTCTATCTTATCATACGCTTTACATCTTCCTGTCTGTACCAGCAGATGGAGAATATGACTACAAGTAAAAGCAGATGATTGATCGTGGATACATTGCAGTCTCCAGTATAAATTGAACCTGAATAAGCATGCCAGTGCCAGGGAAAGATTTTTGGTAGAACAGGTAAGTGCAATCCTACTTGTTTATTAATAATGGCAGGTGATAAGTCTACTATATCAGGAAATATGCAGCCTAAGAAAGATGCTCCGACGATTATCTGATATCGTTTATGGGTCAGCCAGGTAACCACTAAGATCATAGCCAGGCCAATGGCAACATCGATTTTGGAATTAACAGGATAACAATGTGGAATATAGTCCAGTGCGCCATGTGAAATCACTCCTACTGTAAATGCCACTATTCCTGTTGTTATTCTATTAATCAGAGAATGTGATTTTTCAAGTTGACTTGTGTTTGTCAATAAAACGGCTACACCGATGGCCGTGGTTGTATGAAAAAGTACATTCATAGCTTTTGTTTCTTATAGCTAGTCTGTATAGTTAAACGTTGAAGGTGGTACTTAGTTACCGTTTTTCCTGCATGTAATTAAAAAGAATGGGAAGTTCTCGCTTACTTCTGTGATTTCGACTAAGCCTGCCTGACCAAACTCTGCCTGGATGGATTCTCTGTCATAAAAGAACATGTTGACTCCGTCGAATATTTCGTACCGATCCTGGCTAATAAACTTGCCTTTGCCATACGTATGCGCCTCTTTTGTGATAGCTGTAAACACCATATAGCCATTATCCGTCAGTTGATTATAACAGTCCTGGATGAGTTTTTCTCTCTCGTTACTGTCTAATAAGTGAATTAATGCATAGCAGAATATGCCGTCATAGTGGTTGTTGTCAAAGGGCATATCTGTTACAGAGCCATGGTAGATAGTCATGTCTGTGCCGTAATGCTTTCTTGCCATCTCGATAGCCGTTTTTGAGATCTCGATCCCTGTTACGGTTATTCCGTTTTCTCTGAAAACCTGTGCATTTCGTCCGTAGCCAATGCCAGGAATAAGGATGTTTTTTACAGATTTTTCAACAAAAAAATCCTTTGTTGCTAAGGCGGACTTTGATGGCTCAAAGCCCCACATTTCTTTCTTTTCGATAAAGTTCGTTTCCCAGAATTCGGGTTTGTCTGTTTGGTCTGGCATGTTCTCCTGTAAGGCTATGATTCCGTAATGTAATTGGTTGGAATAGTCTGGTATGAGTAGAGGAACACGGTTTCTGCGTTTCTGGTTCTTTGAAGGTTTCGTATACTACTACTATGAATAACACCTGGCATAAATCCTCTAAATGAAGCAGATACTTAATGCTATCAAAGACTTTCTTTCTTTTTTCATACTCTCCCCTGTCCTTCTGAAAGAATCTTGTGACAAGACCGGCGGCCGTTCCGACTGGAGATAATCTTTTCAGAACCCAAACGCAGCTTTATTTGTCACAAGATTCTGTCAGAAGGACAGAGAGAGTGTTTCTTTGAGAAGAATAAAAAAGAAAGAAATGATCCTTTCAGAAATAGCACCCTTTCTCGAAGACAGAAAAAGGAATCCTTCACCTTTAATCATTCAGCGCATTAAAATAAGGGGTGAGTTCAGGGTTTTGACTAAAGGCTTCCTGTTTCACAAACGCTTTGTATTTGGTTGATAGTGCCTTTTTCTTCTTCTCAAAATCAGCTTTCTGTATATCGGATGCCTTGCCTGTTACAGACAACACATAGTCGATAAGGGAAGATTGACTTATCCATACACAGGGTTCATTGTCAAATCGGGCAACAGGGTATTCGCCTTCCTTTGTTAGGTTGGTAATGTAAAGCATTACGATCTGGTCGCCAAAGTGCGTGACTGGCAGCAGTGCTGGCATATCAGGGGTATCATGCCAGATGTAGAGTGACTCCGGAATGCTGTTCAGACCTACACCGATAAGAGAATCCTGCCGGATGAGTTGGGTGATGGTTACCGAAGGCACACGATAGTTTGCATCCAGCGACGTGAGCAGGTAGTTGAGTAGTGGCGGATAGTTTTTGGCTATTTTAAAATGCCTGTCATACCGAAGAATGGCTTTTACACTTTCAGGCAAAGGCATCAAAGCCCCACTGCCATTCCTGAATTGAGAAATACGTATCCGTTCGATTTCTTCCTCCGGCATAGGAGCCAGCGTTTCATTGAGGTTAATCAGAGGTAGTTGAGAAACGAAGTAGGCGAGTAATTCCATGTAGTAAACTTGTGTAGTTTTGTGTGTCTGTTTGGGTAAGTAGGTGCTTGTACGAGAAGGTACGCTGAAGGTTTTAGTATAGTTCTTTACCTAGATAATGTCAATCTCATAATGTTCAGCAGATGACTATACGACCTTTATTATTGGTTATGTTGTTTAAAGAATAACCTCGCTATCTCGGCTATTTTTCTCGACTGCCCAGAGTTACTAAGTTCCCTCATAATTTTGGCAAGATCTTTTATTGAAATGTCTTCTTTGATATCCAGTACCTCTTTAGCGATTATAAGGATTCCATCAAATTCATGTTTTTTTTGCTCAAATTCCTGTTTTCTTTTAAGCATATTCTCGTCTGAAATCAGTAGTTCTCTGGCTTCCTGGATTGACGAAACGGCTTCTTCCTGATCCTTCGGGTTTTCCAGTTTATGCACCACCTTTTCTACTGCATCTATTACCCGATGACTTTTGAGCTGGTCGGTAATTTCAAGTAACAGCTCCACTATCTCTAGTAAAAATGTCTGATCTTCGGTTTGCTCTATCCGTGTGATAAGTTCATCTTCTCCTTGTGTGCACAGTTCTTCCAGTCGTTTTATATGATAAACAAAGCTTAGTTCATCTGCTGTAAGCGTCTTTTTCTGAGCTTCCACTATATCCAGTGTCAGAAGATACATTTCGTCCTTGCCAAGATAGGAAAACCGACGAGGGAGTTTTTCAATGGCGTCGATAAAGCGTGCACTTTGAAACTCAACTGCCAGGTTCTCGAAGAATGGCGAGAGTTGAAACAGAAGTTGGGTATCTGTAAGCTGGTCTATAAAGTCAATTACCTCTTTCTTTCTTGTTTGCAGATAGTCCAATACCTTTTGGCAATGCACCATATGGGCAGGATTTTTGGGATCTATTGCAGACTTTTGAATCAGCAAGTCTGTTATTTCTTTGTGTGTATCTGTCATAAAGTGTAGCTGTTATCAAGGTGAGACTGTTGATAGAGCGAATCCTGTTCCCATTTCTGAGGATTGGAGAGAATATAGTCTGTAATTTTTTCATAGGCAGGTTGATTGCGGATGATGTGTTCATGGTAATTGCGCTGCCATAATTTGCCTGGAAATGCAGGCCATTTGTTTTCTTTCACACCCCGAATATATTCATTGGTAGTCATGGTTTTAAACCATTGAATTATTTTTTGTAGGGGCGAACCCATGTGTTCGCCCTGGTTGTGGCCCGTCTGATTGGGTTTGTCCGAATCGTTGGACGTTATTTCATTATCCAAATCTTTCGGCGGGGAAACTGGGCGAACACATGGGTTCGCCCCTACAGTATCTGTGCGAATCAGGATAAAATGAACATGGTTAGGCATAATGATGTATTCACCCAATTCAACATCCGGGAATTTATCGTCTATTTTCTCATACCATTTTTTGATCATATTGCCTGCCTCGTTCAGCACCATCTCCCCAGTAATCACCTCGCCAAAAACACACTACCTTTCATGGGTGCAGATGGTAATAAAATACAACCCTGCCTGGCTATAGTCGTATCCGTTCAGTCGGATAGACCGCCGATGATGCAGATCGGGATGAAAGTAAAAATGTAAAGACATACTATAATCTAGAGAATTGTTATTCGGGAATTATTGATCGTTTTTGTATTGAAATACTCATACCTCTCCTTCTTCTATCGGGTTCCGTGTATTCCATAAAATCTCTGGAAGCGATAACCGAAAATAGTAAATTGCCTTTATTTTGATAGTGGTAATCTAGTGAAAATATACGTTAAAAAGGCAGAGTATTTTGTAATAAAAGATATCAAATATGTAAGCTATTGATAATCAGTCTGTCATCTGAGTGCTCTCTCAAAATTGACTTTTTCCGGTCTTGTTTCTATTCAGGCTTTCAGAACGCATTAGAAGCGATTGGAGCGATTTAATTCTGTTTTGACACTCTTAATCGACTTATGGCAGATAATGGCTTATAAACGATCTTTCGAGGCTTATATCGCATTTCTGAGCCAAATCGCGCAGACCTCTAAAATAACATACAACCTGAACCGCGCCAGAATCGCGTATTTGCGGGAATTTCTGACCTGGAGGGCATATACGCCATTGTCAGGCGGTTTAGAAACCGGGATTTTGTGTAATGATGGTTCTAAATGAAACTATCCCACACGAAAATGTAGGGGCAGGGCTTGCCCCTGCCTGAACGTTCCCACCCGTCTGATCAGGTATGTGAAATAATTGTTTCGGATTTGTCATGGGCATGAATTGGATAAATGGATTGTCGGACTATCACAAACGTGCGTGCCGGATTCCTACAAACCGTGTCCGTATTAATCCGACCCAATGTAGGGGCGGGGTTCACCCCCGCCCACATTCCCCACCGACCGATTGGATTTATCAGACATAATTGTACAGGGTCTGTGGGAACCAAGGCGACCGCCAGTCGCCCCTACAGTATGTCTGTTTATTGCAGGCCTGTATGCCCGTATCACCTATTGGTTGGTCTATTCCCTCTCTCCTACGCATTTAGAACGCATTAGAACGATTCTGAGACAAAATCCACCTCTATATCGTCTTCGTGAAGATTTTAGGTTGTAGAGCTTCTGCGAGGCCTTAAATCAAGTATTTCACATAGATTGCTCACCGTTTTCTTTTCTGGGGTGTTTTATGCAGAAAAATTATACACTACCAGGATAATTGCCTTTGAACCTGTTAATCTCTCTGTCTATGCTTGCTACTGCCTGTTAATCAGTAAAATGCAAAATCCTGTTTTATATTATTGTATGAGTAAATATAGATAACGTCTGTAATCCTATTATTATTTTTCACAAAACAGGAAAAATCTTATGTATTTTACTTGTATTATAAAGACAGAACTAATACCTTCGCGACATATTAATAGATAATAGTCACAAACAACACACTAAAACAGGAGCATTCGAAAACAAACCGGCTGGATGACTTCTTACAATCAAAAAACAATGAAAAACTAGAGGATAATTTAGAAGCTTTAATCGGAAGATTTTGATATAAAGGCAAAAAAAAGAGCTCGTTGTGAGAACGAGCCCCTGATACCAAAGGATGTTTAGGCCTGAGAAACTTGACCATCCATTGGCGGAATAAACCTCTCTTCTGCGCTAACAGAAAAGTGTTTTTATTTTTATCACTTACAAACAGATTAAATAACCGACTACTACTGTAACTGGTTCGATAGGGTAAGGAAATTCTTGGAAAAAGTTATTGGAAAACAGATAACTGACAGGAAAACAAAACCATCGAAACACATCGTGCAGCAGCGGTATACAAAGGTAGTGAAAAGTTTAGAAAAGCAAATTTTGTGCTTGTATTTTTTTGTATTGTTCTGCCTGGACTACGATACATAACTATACTGTTACTATTTCGTATTTTTTTGTTTGTTTTTGTTCGTTCTCCCAGCGGGTTTCTGGTCGTTTTTTCACCACTAACCCCACACTCTCATGCACACTTCTTACGAAGAAGTAATTTGCCGCCTGACGCGGATCGAAACCCTTTTGTCTGAACTGACTGCTGACTACACGCAGGCACCTGACCGTACCCTGGAAAATGATCGCCTGGGTGGTATTGAACTCGCCATGGAAATCACCGGGCTGGCTAAATCTACTATCTATACTATGGCTTCCGAAGGGTTGATTCCCTTTATGAAACAGCGTAAAAAGCTTTACTTCAGTTCGCGTGACCTCTACCAGTGGATCAAAGATGGTAAGCACAAAACGCTTCAGGAAATGGAGGCCGAAATCCAACGCCATCTGTCACAGAAGTCTAGTCCGTTAACTACGCCAAACCGCTAATCCATGACACAGACGGACTTTTTGAACCACGCTCCGGGCGTGGATGGCGAAGCTTTGCCCAACATCATGCCTGCCTTGCAGCTGCGTGACTATCAGGAACATAGTATTACGGAACTTATGAAACGGCACCAGTCTGGTATTCGGCGGGTAATCCTATGCCTGCCTACAGGAGCCGGGAAGACGGTCACCTTTGCGGAACTGACACGGCGTACATTAGCGGGTGCGCCACATGCCCGTGTGCTAATCCTGACAGATCGCATAGAGCTGTTGTATCAGGCTGCAGCTACGTTGGAAAGAGCGGGTATGCAGGCAGGTATATTGCGTGCAGGCTGTAAATCCATGCCCGATCAGCGGGTGATTGTGGCGATGGTAGAAACCTATCACCGCAGACTGGAAAAAGGCTGGAGCATTCCGGATCTGCACCTTATTATTATAGACGAAGCGCACAAAGGCAACTTCCGGAAGGTTCTGGAGTTTCATGAGCATACACTTATGGTAGGTGCTACGGCTACTCCGCTGTCGTCGAGTAAGCAGGCTCCGTTGAATACCTACTTTGAGGACATTGTGGTAGGTACCTATATCCTTTCATTAATTGAAGCAGGCTACCTGGCTCTGCCCAGATACTTTGCTGTACCTGTTCAGCTACAGGCTGGCAACGGACTGGATGGGGACTATAATACCAGCGAGCTCTATGCCGACTTTAATAAACCCGCCCTTTATAAAGGTTGTGTAGCCAACTGGTATAAACATGCGCTGGGTAAAAAGACGCTGATCTTTTGTGTCAATATTCTGCATACACTTCGCACAGCGCAGGCCTTTGCAGAAGTACATGAACAGGTGCGTTTTGTGAATTCGGACACACCGGAAGAAGAACGAAAAGCTATCCTGCAGTGGTTTGCGCTTACACCCGATGCGATTCTGGTCAACTGCGGCATTCTGACTACAGGCTTCGACGAGCCTACGGTAGAGTGTATTGTCTTAAACCGTGCTACCCGTTCATTACCTCTGTATTTACAAATGTGCGGACGGGGCTCTCGTACTACAGCCACAAAGAAGGAATTCATCATCATTGACATGGGCAATAACATCCGGGAACTAGGCTTCTGGCATGATCCCAGAGATTGGAAATGCATCTTCTTGAATAGCAAGGAAGCTAACCTGGAAGTGGCTCCTGTCAAGACTTGTCCCGCATGCGAATCGTTGATTGCACTCACTACAGCGCAGTGTCCGTATTGCGGATATGTATTTGAGCAGGCTTCCAGTGAGGTGAAGGTATCGCATCAGGAAGCTGTAACGCAGGAGATTGTCATTGACTGGAGTTATCTGATGCAAAAGCCCTGGGATCAGATGAATGTCACCGAACTGCTCATGCGGGCACAGATGGGTAACCCTGGTACACAGAAGCAGTCCTATAAAGTGAGCTGGATCATTAACTGCATTCTGAACCACGACAACCCACGGCCCATGCTCGAAGAGTTTGCCCGCCTGCGAGGCTATCACCCCCGCTGGGTAGACCACCGCCTCGCCGAACACAAAGCGAAACAGGAAAGCCTGGAGCATGGACGGTTTTGAGGTGGGTGGTAGTGGTTCGAACATCCGTTCTGACCCGATTTAGCACCTTATCACTCACTCTGTCCTCCTGAAAGGAAACCACTCCTCTTTTTTGTCCTCCTGAAAGGATCTCGTGACAAATAGAGCCTTGCTTGGTTTCTGAGAGAATTACTCTCCAATTAGAAAGGCCGCCGGTCTTGCCACGAGATTCTTTCAGAAGGACAGGTAAGGTAGTTTGAGTGGTTTTCTCTTCCCCAGGTTGGTGTTATCACCAACCTGAACGGTGGGCAAGTGGTCGTTGGTGATAACACCAACGACGGGAAAAACACCAACGACGGGAAAATGCCCTGGCAATAGAAGAATGCAGGAATGCAAATTCTTCAGATGATGAATAACTAAACAGAATATTCTATACATAATTCAACTTTCACCTAACCATACATTTTTCACTCTAATCACAAACACATGAAATCAACACCGATCACTCTGTTTACAAACGCGTATGATAAAAAAGGACAGGCTTATTCATTGGATATATTTCTGGAAAACATCCGGCAAGGGCTCTGGCAGGATGAAGTATTGGCATTGCGTACCTGTAAAGAAGAAGCAGCCCGTAAGAAACGTAAAAACGCTCTGCCTGCCGTAACTATTGCCGGCGTATTTGAAGGAGGAAAAAGTGATCGTAACCTGAAAGTACATTCAGACCATATTGCTATTGACCTGGATCATATTGATAATCTGCCTCAGGTGAAAGCCTGTCTGGAAGCCGATCCGTATACACGGGCGGTGTTTGTAAGCTGTGGAGGTCAGGGGTTGTGTGTGGTTGTGCCTATTGATGGCAAGCGGCACGAACAGGCCTTTGACGGATTGCGTCAGTATTATTTCCAGACCTATAATCTGATTGTGGACCCCAGTGGCCGTAACCTCGGACGCCTGCGCTTTGTGAGCTTTGATCCGGACTTGATACAGAACCTTGATGCTCAGGTGTTCAAAATCTATCCCGAAAGAGAAAAACGCAAACCAGATACCCGTCAGATCTTCTTTGGTCGCCATGACCTGGACCACGTGTTTGACCAGATCCATAGTCGCCAGATTGACATCACAGGCAATTACCTCCAGTGGTGTGCCATTGGCTTTGCCCTGGCCGATTATTATGGCGAAGCAGGCCGTGAGCGGTTTATTTCTATTAGTTCGTATTCTGCCTTGTATGATCCCAGAGTAGCCGAAGAGCAGTTTACAGCCTGCCTGAAACACAATGCCCACGCTACCCGCAAGGTGACCATTGCCAGCTTTCTGTGGCATTGCCGGCAGCATGATATCAGCATTACGACCGATAAAACCAGAACCATTGTTGCCTCAGCTACGATGGGCCGTAATGGACACAATACGGTAGAAGGAACCGTAAAGGCGTTACAGGATTTTGACGGCATTGATCCGGAAATGTCACGGCCTATCGTGGAGCAGGTGTATGCTTCTAAAGATGCCAGCGAGGAAAAGGTGCCACTGGTGGTGCGCCTGGAAAAGTACTGGAAAGAATACCAGGCTACTGTGCGCCGTAATGTGATTAATAAGAAGTGTTACAAGGGTGCCGAACCTCTTACTGAAAAAAGTCTGATGGACATCTATATGGATGCCTCTAAAAAACTACATACGAATGTCCCTAAAGATATGGTAGCCGATGTGCTGAAATCTTCGCTGGTACCTGAGTTTAACCCTATTCGTGAATTCTTTGAAGGCATGGCCCACCCTACGGCTGGTCATATCCGCCGCCTGGCCGAATGCCTTAACTGCAAACAGGGTGTTGACTATGCGGATCATATTCTGACGAAATGGCTGATAGGCTGTGTGGCTTCTGCTTTTGGAAAGCCTAGCTCGGTGATGCTGACCTTGTGCGGCGAACAGGGTAAAGGAAAGAGCCACTTCTTCCTGAATCTGTTGCCGGAGTCGTTTACTTTTCGTGATGAACTGGTGAGTGAAGATTGCTTTAAAAAGGCCGATTCTCATAATAATAAGCTGATGATGATCACCCGCTGGATTGCCATTGATGAGGAATTTAATTCGATTGAAAACATCGGCGAAAATGCTCTGAAGTCGCACATCACCCAGAAGAATGTGACCATCCGCTATGCCTATGAACGCGTACCGGACACGCTGCCTCGCCTGTGTAACTTTGTGGGTACGACTAACGAACAGACTTTCCTGAAAGACCAGACCGGCAACCGCCGCTTCCCGATCATTGAAACGGATCTGATAGATCAGGAAAAGTACAATGCCATAGACAAGTACGAACTCTGGAAGGAAGCCTATTTTATTTATCTGCAAAATCCGGATGTCACCTTTGATGCCAACGACTTTGTACTCATCAACACAGTAGCTGAAAACTATATTCAGCGCACACCCGAACAGGAACTGCTGCTGAAATTCTATGAAGAAGCCGATGAAGCCACAGGCATATTCCGCAGCACCAGTGAGATACTAAACACCATACAAGGCGCTACCCACATTCGCAACCTGAATACGATCAATCTCGGCAAAGCGATATCCGCTCTGAAGTGGAAGAAAACGACTCTGGGTCATGGGAAACAAAAGCGACATGGGTATTATGTTCACGAATGTCTGCAACAGGCTGTTGCTTAATACCAGCAGCTAAGGGGTAAGAAGGGTCGGATGCGGGTAAGTTGCGGGCAAGATCTAAGTGATTGATAATCAATGCGGGTAAGAAGGGTAAGATGTTTAGGGCTAAACGGTAGCAGAAGAATAGGAGCAGAAAGGGTTAGTATATACTATATTTAGTATTTTCTTTTTATATTATATATATAACACACGTAGTATAGAAAATATTCTTACCCCTTCTTACCCTAACTGATTATCAGGCTTTTACATCTGACCCGCAACCGACCCGCTTCTTACCCTTCTGACCCGCATGTAATAGCCTCATTTTCAGAAAATTAATCCTACACACATATGCAACCAAGATATTACCCTAGCCCAATGAACCTCGTTTGCAACATTCCGATACCGTGTTTGATGCAGACCCGATGTGGATTCATCTGAAATGGTTATTTCATAAACCTGGTCTCTCGGTTGGGAATGTGGGCGGGGGTAAACCCCGCCCCTACATCGGGTCGGCATCATCCTAATCGTTCGGAGGGGAATCGCCCCTACAGAATCCGATTAATACAAACATGGTTTGTGGGAATCCGAACCCATGTAGGGGCAGGGCTTGCCCCTGCCCTGTTTCCCAACTCGAATGTTTGGGTTAATGGAATAATGTAGGGGCGAACCCATGTGTTCGCCCGGTTTCGTGCAAACCCTGCCTGGGATTTGTAAACCATCATTGTGAAATGTAGGGGCGACTGGCGGTCGCCCCTACATTTCACAAACCCTGTCTGAATTTATTCGGAATGGTTGTTTGATAAATCGAATCATTCGCGTGGGGAATGTGGGCGAACACATAGGTTCGCCCCTACAATATCCGATTCTCACAAATCGTGTCTGGGATTAATCCGGAATGGTTATTTCATAAACCTGGCCGGTCGGTTGGGAATGTGGGCGGGGGTAAACCCCGCCCCTACATCGGGTCGGCATCATCCTAATCGTTCGGAGGGGAATCGCCCCTACAGAATCCGATTAATACAAACATGGTTTGTGGGAATCCGAACCCATGTAGGGGCAGGGCTTGCCCCTGCCCTGTTTCCCAACTCGAATGTTTGGGTTAATGGAATAATGTAGGGGCGAACCCATGTGTTCGCCCGGTTTCGTGCAAACCCTGCCTGGGATTTGTAAACCATCATTGTGAAATGTAGGGGCGACTGGCGGTCGCCCCTACATTTCACAAACCCTGTCTGAATTTATTCGGAATGGTTGTTTGATAAATCGAATCATTCGCGTGGGGAATGTGGGCGAACACATAGGTTCGCCCCTACAATATCCGATTCTCACAAATCGTGTCTGGGATTAATCCGGAATGGTTATTTCATAAACCTGGCCGGTCGGGTGGGAACGGTCGGGCGGGGGTAAACCCCGCCCCTACATTGGTTCGGAATATCATAAACGCGGTTTGCGCCAACCAGGGCGAATCACAGCAGGTCGTGACAGGCACGTGGGTTCGCCCCTACATTGCCGTAATAATCCGGACAGGGTTTGAAGGAATAATCAACATCAGAGTTCTGATAATTTTCTGAGTGAAATCCCTACATTCAGACAAAACAACATTCAATATTATGATAACAAATCAAAAAGATCAGAATACTGATGGTCTTACACATCTATCAGAGATCTGATGAAAACAATTCACTATCAGAAATCTGATAACTGGCTATGGACTATCAGAACGCTGATTACAACACATAAAACTATTTTCACATTTAATTTTTCATCCATGAGTTTACAAGCAATCAGTCAACGCATTCATCATATTCGTACCGAAGTACTCCATTTGCCTCAACAGGATTTTGCCCAACGTATGGGCATGAAACAAAACAACATGTCTGGTATCGAGAAAGGACAATGGCTTCCCTCCTGTTTCTTTCTGTGGGCGTTACACACAACCTATCAGATTAACCTGCACTGGTTACTAACAGGCGAAGGAGAACCGCTGTGTCAATCAGATGGAGTTCAGAAATGAAAGAAGTGTCTACAAGCAAAACAGCGCATAGGATATAAACCTGTGCGCTGTTTGAGTATATTCAATCTGATTAATATGTAAAATCAACAACTATAAAGTCTGAGAAATCATGCCTACTGTAAAACCACTCTCTGTATAGAAGTACCCTTGTTGGTCTGAATATGGATCAGATACATTCCTTTGGGCTTAGCCTGCATAGTCAGTTGCACAGCCTGACTGTCTGTTGAGGATAGACTTACGGTCTGTGACTCACCAAGCAAACTATATATCTTAACCTGCTCAATACGCACAGAGGCATCTACCGACTGTATCCACACCTGGCTCTGAGTAGGATTCGGATACAAGCTCAGCTTGCCTTTCAGGGCATCCGGTTCAGAAGCCATTACCTTATCTATAATAGAATCGCTCAGCTGATTGGCCGGGTTGATTACCTTAGGCACATCATACAGCACATTGGTAGTAGTATTGGTACGTACAGGATCATTATAATCAAAAAAGATATCTGCAAAGTTTTCAATCCCTGTCTTCTCTGGCAAGTCTGCTTTTGGCTTGATGGAAAACTGAATAAATCCATTACTACCAGCCTGATCACGGGTGCTATCGGGCAGGTTAATATCCGCAAACGTCCATTTCAATACAGGTTTACCTTTACCGCTTACCTTCAAAGAATAATTATGAGATGCACTTCCCATTTTCAGAGTAGCCACATCCAGATCGTCTGACAAAGTATCAACTACCACAACGGTATAGGCATAATCAGTCCCGGTATTCTGAAAACGAATCGTATACTTTAATTCAGAACCTGTTGGTGTATAATGGTCATCAGGCGTACCAGCAGGACTTACCAGCTTATCATTAGGGTCATATGAATCTACAATCGGCAGACATTGAATAGCTACTTCAGGCTCTGCATCATCTTGAGGTAACACATCCACAAAACCTTTACTCACTACATCACCGCTAGAGGCTACACAGCCTTCAATCGTCAGGTTGGTTTGAGATTTACGGGGGTGATCTGGCCGCTGGTCTGCTTCCAAACGAACCGTTTTGCCATTAGCAGGAACATTCAGTACCAGGCTATCGCCTTTAACCAACTTGTACCCTTTACGAAACGAAAGCCGGGCATCGAGCAAAATACGGAACTCGGCACTGTCAGCCATTGACAGTCCTATGTTTTTAATCACCATACGCACTTTCCCATTCTCCACACATTTACCTGTAAGTACGATGTCAGAGTTATCCCACTGAGAGCCTTCTGGTAAGGTATATTCATTGGAAGGTGTAATCCAGGCTTTGGTACAGGCAGTAAGGCCTCTGGCACTGGCAACACAAGCTACTGAATCGATAATCTGAATAGACTGGAAATCATTGGATTTTAATGTATCTATGGTAAAGATATAGTTAGAGTCCCGATCTATTACATACGACAGACTTGCAGACTTTAACATTACATGTTGAGGCATTTTTACATACACTTTTACATTGTATGCATCTGCATAACCAGTATTGGAATAACTGACTATAGTCCGATTGGTAAAACAACGACGTCGACGATCTGAATTGACCTGTAAGGTGAGATAGGGCACTGCGGTTGCTTTATTTGCAAAGTTAACATTGCTCACACTGTCACCTATGCTTTTAAGGACAATTTTCGGAGAAATATTGTCTGTCGGACATGTCGGCTTCACCATGGCTCGCATAGCAGGGTCTATCACCTGACTAACTGTATAAGTACCAGTATCTACAGCAATGCGATATTTTCCATTAGCATCCGTACGACCATAATATTCCCCTGGCCGAGCAACTACTATAAGGTTAGAAAGTGATTTATCAGTATCATCCAGAGTACAATTCTGGTTTTCGTCAGCAAACGCACTTCCAGAAATAATAGTCTCAGGACGGGTGGTGTTCACAGAATATTTAAGCACCCCAAAAAAGGTACTACAATATAAAGTACCAAACCGATCAAAAGCAAGCCTTCCCGTAATGGGCGTATAGGGAGAGTCTCCAATAGGAACATTTTTTATTGCAGATAAGAAACGTCCGGAAGGATCAAATTTCTGGATAGAATAATTTCGGATGTCTGATACCCAGATATTACCTTGTGCATCAATAGCTAAGCCAGCAGGAACCAGAAACTGCCCATCTCCTGTTCCTAACTTTCCAAATCTCATCGCAACTTTACCAGTTGAATCAAACTTTATTACTTGACCGTCACCATGATAAACTGTCCAGATATTTTTCTGATTATCCGTAGCTAGAAGAGACGGCATGTTTACAGAATATGGCCAAAATGGGACACCTGGTTTTGGTAGAAAGTTTCCATTAAGATCAATATTCTGAATTGAAAAACTACCTGAAACCAGAATATTTCCATTCTTGTCCAAAGCCATCCCTGTTGCATTGGCAAATTGAGTATAATTACCAACCTTCAGTAAAAAACGACCTGATGGATCGAACTTCTGGACTCGGCTATTACCGCTTTCAGCTACCCAGATATTACCTATACTATCAACAACAATATCTGTGGGGTCATTGAACCTGCCATCTCCAGAACCATATTGACCAAATGTCATCACTAAATCTCCATTAGGATCAAATTTCTGGATCTGATCGCTGGCTGTAAGGGCAATATATATATATCCCTGCTTATCTATAGTCAATCCCACAGGACAAGAACCAACATTTACATGTTTTCCAAAAATAGTAAGCAACTTTCCAGTAGTATCAAATTTCTGAACCCGTCCATTACCAGTATCCATCACCCAGAGATTTCCATGTATATCCTGTGCAATTCCATTGGGGTTTTTAAACTTGCCATCGGTAGTTCCTGTTCCTCCTATTTTCATAAGAAAGTGTCCTGTAGAATCAAACTTCTGGATACGATTGTTAACTTGATCAACTACCCAGACATTTCCTCGTTTGTCCAGCGTTATATCAGTAGGCTCAAGCAATTCACCATCATTTCCTCCTTTAGCTATTCTACCTATCTGCCTCAGAAAGCGACCAGTACTATCAAATTTCTGAACGCTCTTACCTTGGTCAACTATCCAGATATTTGCTTGATTATCTAATGTAAAATCAACTATTCTAGAAATTTTTCCTTGTTCTAATGCTTCCTTACCAAAACTCATCACATAATTCCCAGTGGTATCGAACTTATGAATACTGGCAAAATCAGCAATCCAAAGATTCCATTTTCCATCTACAGCAATTCCCTTCATATCATTTAATTCTCCTACCCCTTCAGCATGAGGATAAGTGATTTTTTTTAGTAAATTTCCATTGGAATCAAACTTCCATATAATATTGTGATCAATAACCCAGATGTTATCCTGTACATCTACTGTTATATCCGTAATATCTCCAAATCCTTGACTTTGAATAGTGTGATTCCAGTTATCCCATACAAGAGGCTTGCCAATTACCAACACAATTTTTCCTTTCTGATTCAACTTTAAAATATGTCCAAAGCCTGTAGTTACATACATATAACCCTTTTTATCAAATGCCATCTTTTTCCCCCTATAGAGACTAAGATCACTTGCCATGCCACTCATAGTATACTGCTGTCCTCTAGCCATATTACAAAGCAGCGTTGTGATTAATAAAAGGACTGTCGTCAGATATAAGCGTAAAGTTTTTTGAATGTGTAAAGTTTTTTTCATGGATATAAATAAGAACTATTAGTTACTAAAGGTCAGCATTATTTTAGTGGTTACTTTCTCATACCATAGAATTACTACAGAAAAGAAGCCTAAAACTACACAAACCTCTGATTTATAACCATACCATCTCTTAAATTAATTTCTTTACAAATGTTTGTTCTTAATCAATCGGCTAACTTTCAATCTAGCACCTAGATAAATCAAGTATTTCATCAATGAATAGTAGCCATTTTTTTTATTCTCAACTCAAGGGTAATCAACTGATAATCAAATCCAATCAGACTTCTGATAATCAGAAATCTGATTGGATTTGCATGGCTATAATGCCGATCTTTGTATCACGAAATCGGTCAGAAAAGGGGCTTACAAACCCTGCCTGCAAGTGATCCAGGACCCTTGTCAGCAGCCCAACCAACGCCCCACTCTACCGACCCTTTGTATGCTACTATTTCCACATCAAACCAAACAAAACCAATGGCATTAACATTAGCATTACTCACCTCACGCACAGACTGCGACAAAGTCCTTGACGAATTAAGCGACCTGAAAAGCGATCTGGAATACAAGCAAATCTCCCTGACACGCAGCCGCGGAAACGCTGCTGACCGGGCCTCCGACATCGAAGCCACCCTGGCATCCGCTGAAGCCGAAGTAGACTCCCTGACTTCTATCATCGCCGTATTGCCGGAAGGCTCTACCAAAACCGAGATGGAAAACCGCAAGGTGAAAGCCGAATATAAGCTCTTCACAGCCCAACAACGCAAACTGCAATACGGTACTACAGCGGTGGTTTTATACGAATCGGAACTGGATGAGGTAGAACAACGCCTGTCGGTTATAGATGGCTCCATGTCTACCATCACTACACACAAGGCAACGCTACCAGCCTAATAATCGGAAGCATAGGTCCTACATAGTAGAAGGTTTAGGTGAGAAGCAGTAGACTTTTAGTCTGCTGTTTCTTTTTTCAAAGAGCCATTTGCCCTGACTGCTTTATCTCGCTCACTTATTTCACTAACACTATAGCATGCCACTACGACTTTTACTAAGCGCCCTGTGTTTCGTCTTCGGTCTGGCTACTGGGATCTTTACCGAACACAGACTCAACCCTGCAGAGGTATACGAATGTGAGACAATAGACTACGCACAGATAGAGTCCATCGTAGCCAGACAGGTAGCAGCTCACCCGATTCAACCTCTGGACGTAGAGAAGATCAAACATGTGAAGAATTTCACCTATGCACCTATATTCCAGATCCGGGACACCTGTAAAGGACCGTAGATGATTTCTGTAGGGGTAAATGACGATCACCCAGTTTCCTAACAACAATGATTTCGATATCCTGTAGGGGCGATTGGCAGATCGCCCAGACGTTTCCCACCCGAATGATTAGGTTTATGCCGAACCAATGTAGGGGCTGGGCTTGCCCCTGCCCAGTTTCCCAACATGCATGTTTGTGATATTCCGACAATCCATTTATCTCATTCCTGTCTATGACAAATTCAGAATCGTGTTTCTAAAACCTAATAGATCGGGTAGGAATGTGGGCGGGGGTAAACCCCGCCCCTACAGGATCGGAAATGCACAAACGCGGTTTGCAACAAACAGGGCGAATCACGCCATGTCGTGACAGGCACATGGGTTCGCCCCTACACATTCTAATAACCTAACCACAAAACCACATGGCAAAATCAATATACGATTACATCCAGTTCGTCTTAGACAACTGGAAAACCTCAACCCTGGGTTTATTCACATTTTCAGGATACATTCTCTGGCTGATGAATCGCATCGACACACAATCGTTCGTTTCACTGCTAGCCTTTATTTCAACAGTAGGTTTCTTCTCCATGAGAGACCCTAAATAACACAACAGGACGGATTCACAACCCGTCGTTCCCGTCGTTGGTGTTATCACCAACGACCCTGTGTCCCACCGTTCAGGTTGGTGATAACACACAACCTGGGGAAGAGCACAACGGATTCACACCTCGTCCTGTTCACTTTCACCACACATAACAAACCCATGCACTTCCAATACCTGATCATCCACTGCACTGCAACCCCCGCCGGACGCTGGGTTTCCCCAGAAGACGTTAAACGCTGGCATACTGCCCCCAAACCCTACGGCAACGGCTGGAAACAAGTAGGCTATTCCGACCTGATCTTACTGGACGGCTCCCGTCACCAGTTCGTCAAGCATAACAATGACCAGATCATAGACTCGTTCGAGATCACCAACGGAGTAGCAGGCATCAACTCCATCTCGCGCCACCTATGCTACGTAGGCGGACTGGACAAAACCTTTCACCAAGCCCAGGACACCCGCACGCCTCAGCAAATCGAAACCATGCTAACGATCATCCAGGAAGTACTCGCCTATGCGCCTACTATCAAGATTGCCGGACATAATCAATTCGCCAGTAAAGCCTGTCCCAGCTTCTTCGTGCCCGAATGGCTGAGGATGGTAGGTATCGCGGAACGGAATATAGAGGGACGTAAATCAGTGAAAATCTGATGCTAAACACTATCTGCTACTTATAAATGATCTCACCATTTTTTCTGTACTGTAGCAAGCAAATCATGTGGATAGCCCATCGCAATGGCACTAATCTCGTCCAGGCGTCTTATCTGGTCAGCCTCGAGGCGAATAGCTACCGCCGTCAAACCCGCTTCAAGATGCCCCAGTGTCCGAGCCCCAATGATTGGAAATACATCTTTACTCAACACCCATGCCAATGCTATCTGTCCCGGAGTAGCGTTCAACTCTCTGGCAATCAGTTCCAGTTCATCAATTACAGTTTTCGTTCGTTCATCTTCATGATACCCATCTGCTGCAGAGAGTGTCAGTCGCCCGGAGGCTCCCTGCCGGTATTTCGCAGTCAATAATCCACCTGCCAACGGAGAATAACACATCATACCCAAGCCAAAGTGTTTTGCCATGGCAGTTAACTCACGTTCTGGTGCTCTTTGCAAGAGGTTATATTCGATCTGCATGGCTGTGAGCGGTATCACAGCCGCAATAGCCGCTGCTTTCCAGGCAGGGAAGTTTGCCAGGCCTGTGTACAAAACTTTACCAGAGGCAACCAGATCTTCCAGACCACGGGCAATCTCTTCCAACGGCGTTATCCCATCATCAAAATGGGGTATGTAAATGTCTATGTAGTCTGTTCTCAAGCGTTTTAAGCTGCCCTCTATTGCCTGACGCATGGCTTTGCGATGGTTACCCGTATTAGCCAGTGACGGCTCGGGGTGACTGCTTCGGGTGTACTTAGAGCATAGAATAAAATCGTGTCGTTTATGCTCCGTAAACCTGCCAACAATCTCTTCTGCTTCGCCAAACTGATAAGTATCAGAGACATCGATAAAGTTTCCTCCGGCATCGACATAGGCCGAGAGTATTTGAAGTGCGTCTTGTGGAGTAGAGCCATAACCCCGGCGATTGCCCAGGTTTGAGCCTCCCATAATAAGTTCACTAGCTGGTAAACCTGTCTGTGTTCCGAATAATTTATGTTTCATGAAGCAAAGGAATACAGCAGGCAAAGCATAATCAAGTATGGCTAAATTCAGCCGTATCAAATAAATCTGTAGATAACGTATATTTGTCTACCAACTTATAGTTACTAGAATGTACGAGAGAAAATTACCTGTTGAAACAGAATGTGGCCTTCACCTGTTTATGGAAGTGATGAACGGAAAATGGAAGATTAACCTCATCAGGTGCATTCACTCAGGCATCAGACGACCCGGCGAACTGCAGCGCAAAATTCCCAAAGCATCACGGAGATTATTAGATACGCAATTAACCCAACTGGTGGAGCATGGCATCCTTTCCAAAACCAGTTTTGATCAATTGCCTTTAAAGGTAGAATATAACCTCACCCCACTGGGTGAAACATTAGTACCCATCATTGAGCTGACAGCAAAATGGGGTGAAGACCATCGCAGTGTACTAGAACCACTATTTATCAACGAGAACTTAAAATAGCCTAACATACATACTGATTTATTACCAACAACTGAGCAGACTACCCATACCATGACAACTACAAGAACCGACACCCTGACCTTCAAAAGCGATTATTCGGATGTAAATGGCCTGAAAATGTATTATGAAATATACGGAGAAGGCAAGCCATTGGTACTTATTCATGGGGGCGGATCTACTATTCAGACTACCTTTGGCCGCGTTATTCCTCTGCTGGCACCACACCGAAAACTTATCGCGGTAGAACTACAAGCCCATGGACGTACAAGCGACCGTGAAAACGAGCTTTCGTTCGAACAGGACGCGGATGATGTGGCTCTTCTGTTACAAAATCTGAACATTCCAAAGGCCGACATCTTTGGCTTTAGCAATGGGGGTACAACTGCCCTGCAAATCGCTATTCGTCATCCCGAACAAGTCGATAAAGTCATAGCAGCCTCTGCACTCAGCAAACGAAGTGGGGTACCTTCTGCATTCTGGGATTTTATGAGCCAGGCCAGGCTCGACAACATGCCCGAACAGCTACAGCAAGCCTACAAAGAGGTGGCTTCAGATCCTGAGGGGCTACAAACCATGCACGACAAGGACGCCAGGCGGATGGTTACTTTTAAAGATATTCCTGATGCACAAATCCAATCCATTAAAGCTCCTACCCTACTCATAATCGGCGACAAGGATGTGATTACACAGGAACACGCCACCGAAATGCATCGACTAATCCCCAACTCGCAGCTAGCCATAATCCCCGGCGGACACGGTGAATACATAGGAGAGATAACCACACTTAAACCAGATACCCAGGACAGTGACTTCGTAATTCCGCTGATCGAGAATTTCCTTCAAAAAGAAAACGGATAACCATACGAAGCCTTTAAGTAGATCATACCTATACACTGTTTACGAAAAAGGTCCGGACAGAAATCCAGGCCTTTTTCATAGCATATGTACAACTACTTATTAGGTATCCTGTCAATATTCTCCAAATCCTCTTCTGTTAGTCCTGTGCCATCTGTAATGCTCCACAACGCATCCTGCACATAGCTTTCTGTTTCATAAAACTTTGTCTTATCAGAATAGGCACTATACAGAATCTTTTTATCAGAGAGCTTATCCAGTAAATCTTTTATCAAGGCAGAAGAGGTAACAGGACCTAGTATAAACTCTGCCTCACTGTTGGCCGGATCTTTCATGATATTCAGACAGGATAGCATAAGAGTAGCCTGGCATTGTCCATTGCTGCTACCCCCATTATCCGGATTACCTGATTTCGCAGGAATGGTTACAATAACCTTTTCAAGTAATATGCCATGCTGGTAATCTCCAGACAAAGAGATGATGATCAAGCCAGCCGGAAACTCAATGGTGATAGGTACAGTCGTTGTGTTTTCAAGCGGAAGGCTTACCGTCACATAATGACCCGCACCATCGACAATACAGCTCTCACCGTCATAAATGTAATCGTCGCCTACAATAGAGCCTGTTAGCTTTATGCCGGCAGGCAGTTTAAATTCTGTTCCTTCGGGTATGCCCTCTTCCTCTCCTAAACCGGGTATGTGGCCAGGTCGCTCCTGCTGAGAAGGCGCAGGTTCGCTGGTGTTATCTTTTTTACAGGCTGATAAACAGAATACGATCAGGCAAAATAGAATAGAAGTGGTCCGTTGTATAGTTTTCATAGTAGCTTTACGAAAAAGTGTGATAGTTTTCCAAACATACGGCAGGCATGCTGGACAGACTACACAGAGCTGTTGAAATGCTACATACGATCACTGAAATGGAACTTTACCCAACTGAGTTGTGTGGCTAGGAGCAGGAATTCTGAAGTGTCTACAAAGGAATTTATCTTTTCTTCTTCGTGTAACTACCACCAATAAGCTGAAACCGGTTATTGATAATTTTATAGGTATACACAGCTGTATCTTTGTCTATGTCAATCTTATTACACATCTCATCTTCACAAAATGGTTTTCGGTACACAGATGAAATCGTATAGGTGTGATTGTCTTCTTTATAAAAGGAAAGAACAGGGTCTGCTGAAGCTATTCTGAGTTTTGATACTACTTGATTTTCTTTGACATCATAGATACATAAGTACACATCCCTCCAGTTTATTAACAAATTTGTAAACCGATAAGATGCCATATAAAAGTCCATAAATGATATAAGATAGTGGCGGTCATTTAGTTTTTCTTTATAACCATAAAAATAACGATGATTCACATTATATAGAGGTTCATTCACTTCATTTGTGGCCATTACTATTTCCAGATCCTGTTTGTTGACCTGTTTTGTATAAAAAAAAGCTGATTTTGTTTTCTCTCCTCTTTCAGTAAAATGCTTTAGAAAAGCAGGATCTGTTTTTTTACAGGAAATCAGTCCTGTTACAAGAAATATAAGAACTAGTATATGTTTGATCATTATTTAATTTTTAAGAAAAGCACATCCCCAATATAAAACCACCACTTATCAAAAGATGCAATACCAGTGATGGTACACGCGTTTTTTGGCCATAGGCTACCTGAAAAAAATTTTTGATACACAGCACTACACTTCCAATAATACCAAATAGAATAGCCATAAAATCCGCTCCGGGTCCACAAACGCTACTAGGAGCAGAGTTGTTTCCTAAAAATACAAACCCTAGTACAAGCACATAAAACAAGAAGCTGAAAGCGAGTCTGATAAGCGTTTTTCGGGTAATGTCTGTCATAGATATTTATGCTAAAATCTTCTCAAGATAACATCCTGCCCTATTCAATACAAATAGCAAAGCGAAGTCTTCTGTATAGTAGTAACGTAAGGGGACTACGCTTTTAGTAGATAGAGATGACATAAGCTACATGGTTCTTTCCTTATCCAACACCCAGATCAGAGCCTATATCTGATACAAAGCTCCCAATACTTTATCAAAGGATTCATTAATAAATATGATATACTGTTTTCCTTTGGTAGAAAGTCCTACCAGGTACATAGAGTCGTTAGTTTCTTTATAGACCTCCAGTTCTTGTATTAATTCTTCATACCCATGCACCTCATGATTAGGCTGAGGATACATCTGATAAAAGGTGAATCGTCCCCTATACGTCATAAAAATATGTTCCGAATCCGCTTTGATGAGTGATTTCAGGGCATACTCGTTTGAAAGAAGTATATCTGCAAAAAGTGTCTCCTCTTTTAGTAGAGCGATGATTCGTTTCTGTAACTCTTTATCATGAGAGATATTCATTTCTGATTCTGAGTAAATGCAGTGTTTTTCTCTATACTATGGTAATTTACTTAATCTGAGACAGTTTGCCTTTATTTTTCTTTCGGAACCAGTCGTCAATCAGCCGATAGGAGATCGATACCGGACGGGGCAGCTTAATGGATTTGTCTTTTATTTTTTCGATCAGTTCCTGTCGGGTAAGCCAGCAAGCCTTTTCAATTTCGCGCTGGTCGAGAGTATACTCCATACTAGTAGCTTCTGCTGTAAAGCCAACCATAATAGACGCTGGAAAAGGCCAGGGCTGTGAGGAGTGGTATTTGATGTTTGTCAGAGTCAGACCTGTCTCTTCCTTCACCTCTCTGGCTACTGCATCTTCCAGACTTTCACCTGGTTCCAGAAAACCTGCTACCGTAGCATACATTCCCTCCGGCCAGATAGGCTGCCGTACCAGCAAACACCGATCCTGATAGGTAATGCGCACAATAATAGCTGAATCCGTTCGTGGAAAATGCTTCAGATCACAAGCCGGATTCGTACACTGTCGAACATGACCTGCTTCAATGCTGATGGTTTTATTACCACATCGGCCACAATACTGATGTGTACGATGCCAGTGTATCATGGCCCGTGCATAAGCAAGCAGATTACCTTCTTCCTGGCCGAGCAAGGCACCTGTTTCGCGTAAGTCCTTAAATACCAGGCTGTCCCCAAAAAGCTCTTCTGTCACAATCGTATCAGGCAGGGCAAACGCAAAATAAGGAATCTCTTCCAGCATACCCAGAAACACAAACTCTGCTCCTTCGTTTAGCAATCGGTCTGTTTCTTCCTTCGACAGAAAAGCTGGCTGCAAAGGGTCATTCATCGCAAACAGATTCTGATTTTTCCAGAGTGGAATAAACCGGGCTGTGGGAGCTGTCAGAATAGTATGGATGTGCTGCTCATCCAGTCGGGATTCTGAAAACCGGTGTAACGTACCGGTAGAAAACATATTTTTAATAGATCCGGAAGTGCGGTTGCCTGACATAGTATAAAGCTAACCGAGAGACGCTTTAAAAAGTTTATATATGAGGAAAGCAAGGAAAATATAAAGAAAACACACTCTCTCTTTTTCCTTTTTTCCCTCTCTTCCTGGAAGAGTCTCTCCCCTCACTGTCCTTCTGAAAGAAATTTTTGACAAATAGAGCCATTTTTGGCTTATAAGAAAATAACTATACTCTAGGAACAGAGACCGCTGGTCTTGCCACATCTGTCCCGTCGTAGCAGGAAGATCCTTACAGAAGGCCAGAAAGTGGGGGTGACAGAAAATAGAAATGGATATTCAGGTATTTAGATTGAAAAGATATAAAAAACAAAATAAGCTGCCAAATATGCATTCTGAAAGGGTAAGCGAGCGTTTGTATACACTATTGTTATCAACGAAAATGTAAAAAGACACAAAAGATTTTCTCTATAACCAGATATAAAATAGGCAACCCTCCTTATTAAATCGCTATCTTTTGCTTACTTAGTATTTCATAAACCAGTATATTCCTACACTAAAAACCTAACCCTATAAAGTATGAAAAAATATCTATCTCTCCTGGTATGGTGGATAGGGCTTCAGCTTGTTGCCCAGGATAACCTTACCTACCAAACCCCACCTAAAGCTATTGCGGATCTGATCAATGCACCTACTACTCCACGTGTCAGTATTGACACCAAGGGAAACTGGATGCTGATCATGCAGACAGCCAGTTATCCGGGAATAGCAGAGCTGGCAGAACCGGAGCTTCGTATTGCAGGCCTGCGGATCAATCCGCGTAACAATGGACCAAGCCGGATGAGTTATCTGACAGGTCTTTCGTTGAAAAACATTCGTACAGGAAAGGATGTGCCAGTAACAGGACTGCCTCAGAATCCGCTTATCTCTAATGTAAGCTGGTCACCCGATGACTCCCAGATTGCATTTTGTGTAACAGAAGGAGAAAATATCCAGTTGTATGTACTGGATGTAGCTACTGCAGCCACCCACAAAGTAACAACTACACGCATCAACAGTGTATTAACTACTCCATTTATATGGTTATCAGATAATACACATCTTCTGGTTCTGTCTGTGCCTGATACCAGAGGCGCACTACCCGAAGCTCCCAAAGTTCCCAGTGGTCCCATTGTACAGGAGAACCTCGGCAAAAAAGCCCCTTCCCGTACCTATCAGGATCTGCTGAAAAGCCCTTATGACGAAGCCTTATTTGATTATTATGCTACCACACAACTTAACAGAATCAATGTTAAAACTGCTGCTGTTGAAAAGCTGGGTAAACCTGCTCTTATTCAGAATTATCAGCCTTCTCCAGATGGAAAATATATTCTATTTCAGACCTATCACAAACCGTATTCTTATTTGGTAACAGTACGGTTATTTCCTCACAAAATAGAGCTACTGGATAGCAAGGCCAATCTGGTAAAACAACTGGCCGATGTACCACTGGCCGACAATATCCCTATTGGTTTCAGTGCTACCCGTACAGGACAACGTGAACACAGCTGGCGCAGTGATGCTCCGGCAACGCTATACTGGATTGAAGCACAGGACAATGGCGACCCTAAAAACGACGTTCCTGTCAGAGATAAAGTATTTACACTATCTGCTCCGTTTACAGGCAATGCCGACGAACTAGCCTCAACCAAACTTCGCTTTGATGGCATTCGCTGGGGAAATGAAAATCTGGCGTTAGTAAGTGAAAGCTGGTGGTCTACCCGTAAAGAGATAACCACAATCCTGAATCCTAAAACCAAAGCAACGACTGTTCTTTTTGACCGTTTGTATGAAGATACCTACAATAATCCCGGTTCGCCTGAATTAACTAAAAACCAGTATGGCCGCTATGTACTGGAAATTATAGATAATAGCTTAATCATGACCGGACAAGGTGCGTCACCGGAAGGAGATCGCCCGTTTGTCGATTTACTTAGTTTGAGCACGAAGAAAAGTACTCGCCTGTGGCGTTCTGCAGCGCCCTATTATGAAGTACCTGTAGCTATTCTGGATCTCAAAAAACAGGTATTGTTGACTCGTCGCGAATCACTGACAGAAAACCCCAACTACTTTATACGCAACCTGAAAGCCCGTATAGCCCCTATAGCTGTTACTCAGTTCGCACACCCTTATCCGCAGATGAAAGATGTACAGAAACAGTTGCTCAAATACAAACGTGCCGATGGTGTGGAACTATCCGCTACTCTATATCTGCCAGCAGGTTATAAGAAAGAAGAGGGTCCGCTGCCTACACTGATGGAAGCTTATCCTACAGAATTTAAAAGCAAAGATGCAGCCGGACAAGTAACCGGATCACCTTATCAGTTTACCTATATTTACTGGGGCTCACCTGTATTCTGGGCTACTCAGGGGTATGCTATCATGGAAAATGCCTCTATCCCGATTGTAGGAGAAGGAACTAAAGAACCCAATGACACTTATATTGAACAACTCGTTGCCGGAGCCAAAGGAGCCATTGACGAAGGAGTTCGGTTAGGTGTGGTAGATGCCAAACGTGTAGGAGTAATGGGACACTCTTATGGTGCCTTTATGACTGCCAATCTACTCTCACACAGCAATCTCTTTAAAGCAGGGATTGCCCGAAGCGGAGCTTACAACCGTACACTGACACCCTTTGGATTTCAGGCAGAAGAAAGAACCTACTGGCAGGCACCAGATGTGTATTTTAATATGTCACCATTTAGTTCTGCCGATAAAATCAAGACCCCTATACTGCTGATTCATGGAGAAGCGGATAATAATCCAGGAACTTTTCCGATTCAGAGTGAACGGTATTACAACGCCATCAAAGGCCATGGAGGCACTGCCCGTTATGTAGTGCTTCCCTATGAGAGTCATGGGTATCGTGGCAAAGAATCTATTCTTCATATGTTGTGGGAAATGGATAAATGGCTGGATACGTATGTGAAGAAAGCAGCCGTTAACTAAAAACAGACTGGATCTTGTACGATCTGCCTTTTTGAATTACCTTAACTCGTCTTCCTGTAACTATGCATGGCATACTACAGGAGGACGAGTTTTTTATGAGACCTTATTTTGAAAGAATATCATTCTATTGAAAGTTATGATTCATTCTCAGACTTTTAGTATAATCATAGTTTAGAGATCCATAAAATCATAGAATTTCTACAATATATTTTATGGAATTTGTGTGGATCAGGCATCTTCTATGAAAAAACCTGGTCTTTTTATGAAAAATACGATCTCCTTATCTATCGCCAATCCATGTACTGAAAAATGGGAACATTTTACACCTACCTCTCAGGGTGGCTTCTGTGGTTCCTGTAGTAAAAACGTAATTGATTTTACCCAAATGAGTGATCAGGAGGTACTGGATTTTTTCAAAAACAAACCAGCCTACACCTGTGGCCGCTTCCGCCCAGATCAGTTGAAAACCTATACCGTAAAAAATAGGTCTGTTACCCGTCCCCGCCGAAGCCTGGTTCAGGCTGGAGCTTTGGGTTTACTATTGCTTTTTGCAGACAAGCACGGCTATTCTCAAAACCTGGCAGAAAAAACATTTACATCTGTTCAGTTACCACAAGAACATACTGGAAAAGACATCTCAGATAATCCTGGTTATACAATAAGAGGTATAGTAAAAGGAGATAATAATGAACCACTTCCAGGAGTAAGTATCGTTCTGAAGGGCTCCTCTGTGGGTACCACAACTGATGCGAACGGAAAATTTCAGTTTCCTAAAGACCTAAAAGAAGGAGATGTTTTGACTTTCAGCTTCATTGGATACGAAATGCGGGAATATGTTATCACTAAAAATACACCAGCTACCTTTGAAATGACTTTATCTCTTGATAGTGTAACTTTAATGGGTGCAGTAGCTGTAAATGACCACTATAAAGCCAAACCATCTGGTCTCAGTAACTTCTGGCAAAAGGTAAAGTCTATATTCTGATGATTGCTTTTTCCTGGCTTCCTGTAAAGAGTACCCTTCTTATAGTATCCTGTTGCTTCTGTTTTTCTTTCAATCTGAAGGCCCAGATTACAGATGATAAAGCGAATGATTTTGCCAAGGCAGATAGTATGGCTGCTCTGTATCCCAATCATTCGCTTATCAACTTAAAAGAACTGGCAGATAAACTCACCAACCCTCTGGATACGGATGTAGATAAGTTCAGAGCTATTTTCAGATGGGTATGTGACAACATTGAAAGCGACTATAGCTTCTATGTAAAAAATAAAGCGAAACGGGAGAAGCTAAATGATAAACCAGAAGAACTTGAGCAGTGGAATACACAATCCAATCCTTATTTCTTCCGACGACTACTGCATGATCATAAGACCATTTGCTCCGGCTATGCTTATCTGGTTAAAGAACTCTGTTTTCAGGCAGGTATTACCTGTAAAATAATAGATGGTTATGGACGAACCGTTGATGCAAACATTGGTGGTACAGGCATACCCAATCATTCCTGGAATGCCGTGTATCTTGCCAACCAATGGTATCTCTGTGACGCCACCTGGTCTAGTGGGGTGATTGATTCGGAACAAAAACAATTTATCTCTCAATTTGATGAAGCCTATTTCCTGGCTCCTCCGGCATTGTTTGTTCGCAATCATTATCCATTGGATACCGTCTGGACTTTGCTGAAAGAAAAACCGACATTACACCAATTCCTAAATGGTCCTCTCATTTATAAAAAACTATTTCCATATAATGCTTTACCTGTTTACCCGGAAACGTTTACTGCTACAGCCACAAAGGGAGAAAAGTTTTCTTTTCGTTTTAATAAAGGAAGCGGTCTGGAAATAAAAAAAGTAGAGCTACAGCTTGTACAGGGCAGCCGAACAATTTCTGTCAATCCGAAACTATACACAGACGCTGAAGGACTTACTACAATAGATTATGTCTTTGCCCACAAAGGAACGTATGTAGTACACATACTTTTTAATGGAGATTATGTATTTACTTATACAGTTACTGTTTCAAGCAGATAGATGCTAAGGGGTAAGAAGGGTCGGATGCGGGTAAGTTGCGGGCAAGATCTAAGTGATTGATAATCAATGCGGGTAAGAAGGGTAAGATGTTTAGAGCGAAACGGTAGCAGAAGAATAGGAACAGAAAGGGTTAGTATATGCTATATTTAGTATTTTCTTTTTATATTATATATATAACACACGTAGACTAGAAAATATTCTTACCCCTTCTTACCCTAGCTGATTACCAATGGCTTACATCTGACCCGCAACCGACCCGCTTCTTACCCTTCTGACCTCGTACAGAGTAGCCATGAGATATGCAATCCTATATCCGTTTCTTCGTAATTCATAACTCACAGTAACTTAACAAAAAAGTACATTCTTACATACTCTTTTTTTTTTCTACATATATTTACATCCGTTGCTATTTTGGTATTAAAAGCGAGTTATCAATTTTACTACTAAAATACATGTCTCTGTTTTACCCACCCTCTCCTCAGAATGTACCCCCTTCATTGACACAACCATCCAAAGCCTATGCTGCCAATATTGGCAAAGTAATGGTAGGTATTGTGCTCTTTATCTTACTATACATTCTTCTACTTGTGGCCTCTGTCTTTATGCTCTATTATGGAGTTATAGTAGGCCTTTTTATCATTTCCCTACGCGTTAATTTACTAACTATAGGAGCTGGTGGGGGTATAGTAGCGTTAACCGTTATGTTCTGCTGGTTTCTGATTAAGTTCATCTTTAAAACCCGACACAACGAAAATCCACAACGGGTAGAAATTTTCGAAAAAGACTATCCTGAGTTATTCACCTTTATTTATCAGGTCGCAGCCGATGTGAAAGCACCCAAACCCAAAAGCGTGTTTCTGAGTCCGGATGTCAACGCCTGCGTGTTTTACAACTCCAGCTTTTTAAGCCTTTTCTTTCCTGTGTCAAAAAATCTTGAAATAGGTTTAGGACTGGTAAATTCACTAAATATAAGTGAGTTTAAGGCTGTATTAGCTCACGAGTTTGGTCATTTTTCACAGCGTAGTATGAAGCTGGGTAGCTATACATACACTGTCAATCACATTCTGTATGATTTGATCTATGAATATGATAACTGGGATGCTACGCTTGTCAAGTGGGCAGAGGTTGGAGGCGTATTCAGCTGGTTTGCAGTTATAACGTTCCGCCTGGTTCAGGGTGTTCGCTGGATTTTACGCAAGGCATTTGAACAAATAAATCTGGCCTATATGAGCCTTTCCCGCGAAATGGAATACCACGCAGATTCAATAGCTGTTAGCCTGGCGGGTTCGAAAGCCATTAGCAGTGCATTACGCAGAATCCAGTTTGGTAGTTCGGCTTACCAATCCACCATACATCAACTGAACCGTCTGGCAGAGGAGAAAATTCATACTAACAATGCCTTTGTGAATCACAAAGGTATGATTGCTTATCTGGCAAATGCATTTCAACTACAACAGGTTGACGATCTTCCAGTTATCAGTGACGAGATGCTGAAAAAACATACCCAGGCATCACGTGTGTATATCAAAGACCAATGGGCTTCTCACCCAAGTTTATCAGAACGTGAAGCCAATATTTTCAGAACACCTGTAGATACGGTCATTGACCAACAATCTCCCTGGGTTCTGTTTGGCAACGTAGAAGCCATTCAACAAAGACTAACCAAATTGCTGTATAGCACAGAAATTTCTGAAGCAGAAAAGGGTGAAGAAAAGCAGGCAGATGAAGCTCAGAAAATGATTATGGAATATATACAGAAGGAACAGCCAGATCCAATGTATAATGACTATTATGACAATCGTTATCTGGAAGTATTTGATGTAGAGACATCATTACAAAACACAACATTGTCTGTGCCTTCCAGTATTGATCAACTCTTTAGTGACGAAATAAAAGAGAAGATAACTTCATACAACAATAACCGAAACGACCTGGATATACTAGCCAATCTACGTGATGGTCATACACAAGCTCGCACCTTTGATTTTGATGGAAAGAAATACCACGTTTCTGACAGTAACCATTTATTTACTCAATTAGAGCAGGAGGTACAAGAGCAGCAACAATGGATGCAGCGTCAGGATGAAACTGTATTCCGATTTTATTATCTCAAAGCATTAGAGCAATCTCAGGAACAAGCCGATGTATACAAACAGGCCATGAAGAATCATCTGGAGTTGCAGACTTTCTTTCGGAAACTGATGGATTTTCGCTCCCGATTACAAATGGTACAGTACTGGGCATCATTGCAACAACACTGGGTAGAAGATAACTTCAATCAACTCAAGGAAGAGACTATTTCATTGCATGGCAATCTGGAACAAATACTGCTGGATTCAGAAAAACTGGTTCAGCCTGCAGCCAATCCCAACCAGGTTACGTTGCGCTTACAACTGCTTCAAGAGCCTCTAACGAATGTACTTACTGACTTTACAGGAGAGGTGTACAATCAGTTTATACATCAATCCTATGATATACTGGGCAAAGGCAGTGAAGTATTTGACCAATCGTTTAAACATCTGATGACTGTACAAAAGGATATTCTTACTCAATCTGTGATTTCGGCCTAACGAATTCTATCTGAAAGAAAGTATTTTTCAAATTCTGGATATTAGACGTATCTATCAGTATAAGATCCTATGCTCTATTAAAAGCATAGGGTCTTATGTTTGAAAATCTTTCCATCTTCGTTATCTCAGACAAAAGCATTGTATAGTATACCTATGGAGAAGTCTAAAGAGTTTTTTGTTTTTTATTGCTTAAATTAAATTTTTCTCATAACTTATACTTTCTCTATCCCATTTTCTTAAAAAAAATGGATAGATATTTTGTTTGCACATAAAACCTCATTAAGTTTATAGACTAAATAGAAACATGAAACTAGTAGTAGAAAATATATATAAGTCCTGTTGTTGTCCTGAGTTGTCATAGCAGGGCTTGCTATCCAATATTTTATATTCTAACACAAGCCCTTTGCCATTGTAAAGGGCTTATTTTTTACTAGTGCTATCAACAAACAAAAGTCTTCGAACAGAAGTGACAGTTTAAGTAAATGCAATTCATAACATCCCAATTTTTATAGTATCATGCAAAGTTTCCGAACCGAACTGGAGAACCCGCTGGTTGAAAAAGAGATCATAGATCTGGAAAAAAAGATCGCGCTTTTTCGTGAAGGAAAAATCCACGATGAGAAGTTTCGTAGTCTACGGTTGGTACGTGGTATATACGGCCAGCGTCAGCCCGGTGTACAGATGATCCGTATCAAATTGCCATTTGGCAAAATGACTGTCAAGCAGATGCTACGGATTGCTGATGTATCTGATGAATATGCAACCGGAAATATGCACCTGACTACCCGTCAGGATGTCCAGATTCACTTTGTAAGTCTGGACAAAACACCTGAGTTATGGGCAAAACTAGCACACGATGATATTACAATCCGTGAAGCTTGTGGTAATACCGTTCGTAACGTAACAGCCTCTGCCAATGCCGGCATTGATCCGGAAGAGCCGTTTGATGTATCACCCTATGCAGATGCGATGTTCCGGTATTTCCTTCGGAATTCTATCAGTCAGGAACTAGGTCGTAAATTCAAAATAGCATTTTCAAGCAGCGATAAAGATACAGGCTTTACCTTTATGCACGATATCGGCCTGATCCCAAAAGTAAAGATCGAAAATGGCAAAGAAGTTCGCGGTTTTAAGGTAATGCTTGGCGGAGGATTAGGCGCACAGCCTTATCTGGCGTTTGTGGCCTATGAGTTTCTGGAAGAAGATAAATTTATTCCTTTTACAGAAGGGGTAGTACGTATCTTTGACCGATATGGAGAGCGGAACCGCCGTCACAAAGCCCGTCTTAAGTTTTTGATTGAAGAGCTAGGCTTTGAAACCTTCATGGAACTGGTAGCTCAGGAACAAAAGGCACTGAAAAACAAATCTTTTCAGGTCGATACCACAGCGGTAGGCCAGCCAGAACCGGCTCCTGAAAACAATATTCCGGAAAGTGCTAAATCGCTGGACATTGCTCAGGTTACGGCTACAAAAAAATACAAAGACTGGTATGCAACCAACGTATTCGAGCAAAAGCAAAAAGGATTTTATGGTGTACAAATCAAAGTACATCTGGGAGATATTCCTACTGTGATAGTTCGCAAGCTGGCTCCTATTGTAGAGACGTATGCAGCAGATGATGTTCGGGTAACTGTTAACCAAGGTTTACTATTAAAATATGTGCGTCCGAAATACCTACCCTATGTATTCGCAGCTCTGGACGAAATTGGCTTGGCAGAACCAGGATTTGACAGTACAGCGGATGTGACTGCCTGTCCGGGAACAGATACCTGTAACCTGGCAATCTCCAGTAGTACCGGTATCAGTGCAGAACTGGAACGTGTAATGAACGAAGAGTATCCGGATCTGATTCACAACCAAGATATCAAAATCAAGATCAGTGGCTGTATGAATGGTTGTGCTCAGCATAGTGCCTGTCAGATAGGTTTCCACGGAAGTTCTGTAAAGAAAGGTGCGGCCGTATTACCAGCTCTTCAGGTGATGCTGGGTGGTGGTATAGAAGGAAATGGAATAGGAAGTATTGGTGACAAGGTAATAAAAGTTCCTAGCCGTCGTGGTCCGGATGTATTGCGTTGGTTAATCAATGACTACGAAGCTAATGCAGCGGATGGTGAATATTTCAACAACTATTACCGCCGTCAGGGTAAAGACTACTTCTATAAACTGCTGAAACCGCTGGCTAATCTGGATAACCTGTCTCCACTGGATTATGTAGACTGGGGGAAAACAGAAAACTTTGAAACAGCAATTGGTGTAGGAGAGTGTGCGGGTGTAGTAATTGACCTTGTATCAACCTTATTCTACGAGTCTGAAGAGAAATTAGCCTGGGCTAAGGAAGCCTTCGAATTACAAGCTTACGCCGACAGCATCTATCATAGCTATGCCGCTATGGTTAGCTCTGCTAAGGCATTTCTGTTAACTCAGAATGTAAACTGTAACTCACAGCATGGCATTATGAAAGATTTTGATACACATGCTGTCCAGACAGGTACCATTACACTACCTACTGATTTTAAAACCTATATCCTGCAAATCAACGAAAATGAACCATCTGAAGCATTTGCCACAAGCTATATGCAGGATGCCATTCGTTTCCATGAGCAGGTTGTAGCTGCCCGTCAGCGTATGATCATGCAGGAAGCATAATATCTAAGGTAAGACAAAAAAAGAGGCTGGGAAGTATACTTTCCAGCCTCTTTTTTCTGAGCTATTCCCATGTTCCACTATCTATTTAGCTACTGAGACCCCAATATTTTTCTTCCACCAGTATTGAAATACAATCAATCCCCAGATACGGGCATGCACATCTTCCGGATTAGAGGAAAAGAGCTTCTCTTTCAATTTGCGAATCTCTGTTACCGAGAAGATGCCTTGTTCAGCAATGAAGTCGTCATTCAACAGGTCGTTGGTAATCAAACTTTTCAGCTCATTACGCATCCATTTTAGCAAAGGAACTTCGAATCCATGTTTAGGACGTTTGTATAGTTCGGACGGTAATTCATTCCGGAAGGCATCCTGCACAATTTTTTTCTTCATTCCACTATCAATTTTGTAGCTGGTAGGCAATGAAAAGGCAAATTCTACCACTGTATAATCCAGAAACGGATTACGTACTTCCAGACTGTTTGCCATACTCATCATATCTACCTTGGTCAACATATCGTTGGTGAGCACCAGATCTACATCCGTAAGCAGAAAATCATTAAAGTCTTTGTCTGTGAGCAGGTGTTGCAAGGAAGCTTTCCTGCGAGTATTCAGTTCCTGTTCAGTCTTTTCAGACTCGGGTAAGTTAAGTAATGCACTCGCCTGGGCTTCACCTGTAAATGTAGCCATACGCCAGTACCGATCACTAGGTGACATGGCTGTAATCTCTGCAAACTTTTGTAGCTGGCGTACCTTATTACCCAATGCAGAACTACGGGACTTAGGCAATGCATCCCATAGACCTTTCAACCCGGCAATGACACTATTCTGCCACCCTCCTTCTCTCACACGAAACTCTGCTGCATGTTTGTTGTAACCAGCAAATATCTCATCCGCTCCGTCTCCACTTAAGGCAACAGTTACTTTCTTACGTGTACGTTTACTCAGAATATAGACTGCCAATGCAGAAGAGTCAGCAAAAGGCTCATCAGTGTAATCCAGCATGTCATACAGTCCGTCCAGCAAATCGTCATTGCTGAGTGAAAACACAGTATGGTTGGTGTTAAACTTCTTAGCTACCAGATTGGCATACTTGGTTTCATCAAAAAATGGTTCATCCCGATAGCCAATAGAAAATGTATTGAGGTGCTGTGTATGTCGTGAAGCCAGAGCTACAATCACAGATGAATCTATCCCACCAGAAAGGAATGCACCCAAAGGCACATCGGCAATCATACGACGTTGTACAGAAGCATCCAATAGTGAAGCAAGATCCTTTTGTGCTTGTTCGTAGCTGCCTGTATACGTTTTCCTGGATTTAACTTGTTCAGGCAGATTATACCATTGTTTTACGGAAACTTCTCTGCCTTTGATCTTTATAAAATGTCCGGGCATAAGCTTCTTTACATCCTTAAAGATCGTATTGGGAGCAGGAATATAGTTAAGTTGCAGGTATTGTTGCAGTGAAGCATAATCCACTTTCTTTGGGAACCCAAACACAAACAAAGCCTTCATTTCAGATGCAAACAACAAACGATCTTCATCTACTGTATAAACCAGCGGTTTTACTCCAAAACGGTCTCTGGCAATAAACAGACTTTCATCCTGTTTGTCATAAATCGCAAATACGAAAAAACCATTCAGACGATTCAGACAACGTTCGCCCTCACGCTTATATAGTTGCAGCAGTACTTCTGTATCTGAAGTGGACTGAAATGACACGCCATGTTGCTCAAGCTCTTTCCGCAGTTCCAGAAAGTTGAAGATCTCTCCATTGAAAACGATAGTATACCGTTCTTCGTCATCTGTCATGGGCTGATTGCCTCCACTGCTGGTATCAATAATAGATAACCGCCGATGCCCGAGTCCTACATAATTATGTGTAAATGTATTGCCTCTGTCAGGCCCTCGCAGGCTTAATGCCTCTGTAGCATTCCATAGATTAATATGAAAAAACCGACCTATTTCATTAAATGCATAAACACCTGTAATGCCACACATACAATTTCAGATTTGTGATTGTGATAGAGTATCCATGCAAGATACGTAGAAAGTGTGAAATGGGATGTGTAATTTTAGGGTGTATCTTTCTTCCAGTCTGTTATCAGACAATTTTTATATTTATGCGAAATGTTCTTATAGGCAAATTTAGTTTTTCTTAGATGTCAACTACCATCCTACACCTTATTCCATTCGACCCATCTCATGTACCTACAAATACCAAGCAACAAACTACAAAGGCATTACTCAATATCTTATTTCCTTCTAAAGAAATTGAATTAGTAATAACAGAAGAAACTATATTCATTGATTCAGGACAATATTTTACCAACGTTCATTGTCATTTGTGTGGTGATGTAGTTAAAATAGAAATATGGCAGGATGCAATGGATGCAGCATATAATACTAGATTTAGAGATCTAACATTTACTACACCATGCTGTAGCAGGGAAACTTCACTCAATAGTTTAGACTATAAAATGCCATCAGGTTTTTCAAGGTTTATGATAATTATTCGAGATCTGGAAACAGAATTATCTATACAAAATCTTCAACAGATTGAGAAAGCAATGGGATGTCACTTGAGAGAAATATGGACACGTTACTGAAAAACATTTTGACTACTTTCAATAATGATTCGAAATCTGTTCAACCATCCTCAACAAAAATGTTTATACTGGTTAGTAGATGAAAATGCTTTTGACCATTATTCGAATCATTTCTCTTTTTGACCTAAATAGTGATCACTTCATAAAAATATTCGAATAATGGTCAATTTTTATTTTGACCTAAACTCTGTTCACTTTATGTTTTTGACCGGAGTTTAGGTCATGTCTGTTAATGACTGGAAATCCAGTTAAATTTTTAAAATATCAGAATGCTGATAATTGCAGAACATAATCAGTATTCTGATTGTCTACAAACAAAAACATGAGTCATCCCGAATTTTGAGTAAAGAATGCTATTGAGAAAGGATAATACATGTCACAAAGAGAGTTGTGATGCCTTCAATCGTGTGTGGTAGTGAAGGTGCGTTGGCATTCTTTTCTCCGCGAGGTTGGCCTTTGGCCTGCGGGCGGAAGGATCGGAGAAAAGTGCCCTTTTTTGCGGCTAGCACACATCCTGGCCCAACAAATTCTCATTTATTGTCCTTTTTTGGGCAAGCAAAAAATGAAGAAGTCACAAGAAGAGTAATGTAAGTGACAATAGACAAATGAGGAGAGATTAATTCTCAAAAATTAACCCAAGACCATATTTTCAAAAACATAGGCTTGGGTTTTACTCTCATCTAAAATCCAAGATGATTCATGTTTCCTATTTTCATACATTACAGATCTATAGTTCGTTTTTCCTGATGACTCTGATAAGCAGCTTCAATAATCTGAATTATCTGAAGAGCTTCTTCTGGCTTTACATCTAGTGGAGCATTATGAACAATGGCATCATACACATTTTCATAGAAATGCCGGTAATTACCTGCCAGAGTTTCTATTTTGCTTTTATAATGCAGTCCATTGTAAGTAGTATTTAGTACACCCCATTCACTTTCCGGCTCTGCTCCCCAGTTAGGTTCCAGTGGAAGGCGGCCTGCTTTCAGTGCATCTTCCTGCGGATCAATACCCCATTTTAAAAATGAACCGTCTGTACCATGCAATATATAACGAGGTCCCTGTTCACGCACCAGATAACTGGATTTCAGAATAACCCGAATATCTGAATAATGGAGTATCAGATGATAGCTGTCATCAATACTACTTCCAGGGCGTTGTGCCCGGAGTTCTGCGGTTACAGCCTGAGGCATCCCAAACAAGACAAGTGCCTGATCAATCATGTGTGACCCCAGATTGTATAAAATACCTGATCCCGGACCAGTTTCTTCCTTCCAGGTATTGGCTTCTACATAATTTCGATACCGGTCATAATGGCCCTCAAACTCCACCAGTTTACCCAGCAGATTTTGTTTTACGACTTGTTGCACCGTCAGAAAATCACCATCCCACCGACGATTCTGAAACACAGTAAGTACCCTGTTTTGCTGTTTTGCCAGCTCTATTAGCTTTCGGGCTTCTTCTTTGGTAACAGTAAAAGGTTTTTCAACTACCACATGCTTATTAGCCTGAAGAGCCTGCTTACACATTTCAAAGTGGTGTGCATTGGGTGTATTCACTACAACCAGTTCTATGTTTTGGTCAAATAAGATTTCATCCCATGTTTTTACTCTTACAGTTTCCGGGAAATCGGTTTTCGACTTCTCTGAAGTACGTTCTACAATCTTTTTGAGCCAGAAGCCACCAAGTGATTTGAGTAAAGGACCATGAAAAACCTTACCAGACATTCCGTAGGCGGCCATACCTACCTGTATAATTTTATTCATAACAATATCTGTCATTTATATACCTGCGTTCTGAGTGTATTTTTTCTGTTTGCAATAAGACATTGCAAGCTAAGTGATAATGAAAGTTTTCCAAATAAACCCCTTCACTTTCTTCTTTATAATCAAGCATGTATAACCTTAAATATATAGGTCTATCTCAGCAAAAAGATCCGTTTAACCAGTTTGTTCAAACAATCTGTTACACCACTGTCCGCTTTCGGACATGCTTGTTCGCAGTCGAACAAATATATAGCCTTTAAAGTGGCTAATTTCGCACAAAAACGGTCTTTTTATTTTTGGCACAGCAATTGGCATTAGTCTTACCAACAGAATAACTTAGAATCATACTTACTAATTACCATAAATTTCTATTACGTCATGGATCGCAAGATTGAAAAAAAGAAGTGGACGCCAAAAAAAATTGCTTACATCGGGGCTGCATCCTTATTTGGAGTCTTTGCTATATATAGCCTTCTATTCGCTAACAATAAATCGAAACTGAATGTAGAATCAGATAAAATCACAGTTTCTACTGTTTCGAAATCTGCTTTTACAGAGACTATCCCGGTGACAGGAGTAGTACAACCTCTTAAGACAATTCGTCTGGACGCTATTGAAGGTGGTTATGTAAACCGCAAGTATATGGATGGTGGTAATATGGTAAAAAGAGGTGATACCATTCTGCAATTACAAAACCACCGTCTGATGATGGACTTTGTAAACCATGAAACAGAGATGTATCGTTTGATCAACGAGTTACAGAATACACGATTAACACTGAAACAAAAACGTTTTGAACTGCGTCGGACATTATCAGAGTTGGATTTCAAAATTGGTCAGGCAAAGGATCTGTATGAAAGAAATAAGAAACTGGTAAAAGACAAATTAATTTCTGAGCAGGATTTCTTTAAATTTAAAAATGATTACGATCAACTGGTAAGACAACGTGAAATTGAAATAGAATCACAGGAATTCCAGGAACAAAACGCTGTAACTCAGATCAAACAACTGGAAGGAACACTAGCTCGCACCAACCGTAACCAGAAAATGATGCAGGATAACCTAAGCAACCTGTATGTAAAAGCACCTGTAGCTGGCCAGCTTTCTACGATAGATGTAGAAGTAGGTACAAACATCAATGCCGGTCAGAACATTGGTCAGATTGACGACTTGAATGGATTCAAAATGCGTGCACAGATAGATGAGCACTATATTTCACGAATATATCTCGGCTTGAGAGGAGAATTTGACTTTAACGGAAAAACCCACGAACTTACTATCAGCAAAATATTTCCTGAAGTAAAAAATGGACGTTTTGAAGTGGATATGATCTTTACCAAAGGAGCACCGGAAGGAATCAAACGTGGTCAGTCGTCTCCAGTTCGCCTGGAATTGGGTAAAGCAGAATCAGCTATCTTATTGCCAACAGGAGGATTCTTCAGTACTACAGGTGGTAACTGGGTATATGTACTGGATGAAAGTGGCAAACGTGCTACCAAACGTAATATTACTTTAGGCCGTAAGAGTCCGGAATACTATGAAGTACTGGAAGGTTTGAATGTAGGAGAGAAAGTAATCACATCTTCCTATGAAAACTTCGGAGACAACGAAGTGCTGGTACTGGATAAATAAAATCAGACACCTGTGCTTTGTTTCAGAGCACAGGTAAAACATAAAATCATTCACTCATTTCTATATTTCTGCACTCACATGATCTCTACCCGAAACCTGAAGAAAGTATTTACGACTGACGAAGTCGAAACCACTGCGCTCAACGGAGTTAGCATGGAAATTAACGATGGCGAGTTTGTTGCCATGATGGGACCATCTGGTTGTGGCAAATCAACCCTGCTAAATATCCTGGGCTTGCTCGACAACCCTAGTGAAGGCGAATACCATTTCTTCGGACATGAAGTAGCCAAAGTATCCGAACGCGAACGTGCCAGATTACGGAAGGGTTCACTAGGTTTTGTATTCCAAAGCTTTAACCTGATTGATGAACTTACAGTATATGAAAACGTGGAGCTACCATTGTTGTATCTGAAAGTTCCTGCCAGTGAACGTGTGAAGAAGGTAGAAGAAGCACTGGAGCGTATGAATATGATGCACCGTCGCAACCACTTCCCGCAACAGCTTTCCGGTGGTCAGCAACAGCGTACCGCCATTGCCCGTGCCGTGGTAGCGAATCCAAAACTGATATTGGCCGATGAGCCTACAGGTAACCTGGATTCGGTAAATGGTGAAGAGGTAATGAAATTATTGCGCAGCCTGAATGAGGCGGGAACCACTATCATAATGGTGACTCACTCACCCTACGATGCAGGCTTTGCACACCGAACTATTAACCTGTTTGATGGTAAAGTAGTAACTGAAAACTTCCACGTATAATATATTTTCGTTTATAGTTGGTCATTAGACTCATAAGGATTCCCACGCCAGGGAATCCTTGTTGCGCAACATACCTTTCTTGTCCTGAAAGGCTTTTGCAATGGCTACTGTAAACTGCGAGGTCGGTAGTTTCACTATAAATGTACATCCAATTATGGCACACATCGCAGTCCCAATTCCTTCGCTTCCAGGCAAGCAGGATATTGAAATCGAAGTCACTATCAATGGTCAAAAACAGCAACTTCAGTATCGGGTAGAACTTTTCTATTGGGAAGACTGTCACATACCGGTCATTGATCGCGCCGATTGCATTAAACAAATGCTTGCCAAATACGACCAGGACTGGACTCTGTATTACATTGGTACCCCGACAGATGAGTTTGTTCCTATTACTTTCCGCAAGAAAGGAGTCGCAGTATTGTAGACATTTACACAACAGGTATTTTCTAAACACATCACTTCCACTTCAAAAACGAAGTGGAAGATTCTTTTTTACCCATATTAAAACCATCTTATCGGAATGATACGAAACTATGTAACTATTGCATTAAGAAATTTATGGAAGAATAAAGCTTTTTTTCTGATTACTGTCTTTGGCCTGTCTATAGGTCTTACATGTTGTCTGATGATCAGTTTATATGTCCAGCATGAGTTAAGCTATGATAACTTTCACCAGAATCGTGATCGGATTGCACGTGTGGTGATGGAGTATAAAATGGGCACAACCGTAACAAAAGTAAGTGTGACAGGAACCAAAGTAGCCCCTGCCTTTAAAAGAACTTTTCCTGAAGTAGAGTCAGGTGTCCGATTGATGAAATATGCGTCTGTTCTAAAGTATGAAGATAAACTCTTTGAAGAACAACAGTTTCTTTTTGCAGATTCTACCTTTTTTGATATATTCTCTTTTCCTCTGCTACAAGGTAATCCGAAGACAGCACTGGCAGGACCCGATAAAATTGTACTTACCGAAGCCTCTGCTAAAAAATACTTTGGCAATACAGACCCTATCGGTAAAATATTATCATCCGGAAAGAAAGATTATATGGTTACGGGTATAGTTGGAAATGTTCCATCCAACTCACAGATACAGTTTGAATTCGTAGCTTCCTTTGCCTCCCTATCCGCTGCTACAAAACCGGAAACCTGGTTTAATGCCAACTACACAACCTATTTTTTACTAAAAGATGCACATGCAATCCAGACACTTCAGTCAAAGATTACGCCATACATGAAAACTCAGGCAGCAGAAACAGGTGCTACAGATGGAAATTATCTTACCTATGAACTGGAGCCTCTTACCAGGGTACACTTACATTCCGAAGTTGGTGGTCTGGAGCCTAATAATAGCATTACCTATATCTATATCTTTGGTGCTATCGTATTCCTGATTCTGGGTATTGCCTGCGTCAATTATGTAAACCTTACCACTGCCCGCTCACTGGAACGTGCCCGCGAAGTTGGTATGCGCAAAGTACTTGGAGCTGTACGTCATCAGCTTTTCTGGCAATTTATTGGTGAGTCTGGTATTATTACCAGTGTCTCTATTCTTTTAAGTGTAGGACTAACAGCTCTTTTGCTTCCCTACTTTGCTGTATTGTCAGGACAATCTATCTCACTGAGTGTACTGGCTCAGCCTACCACGTTGGTTGGACTGGTGCTAGCCGGAGTCGTGATTAGTCTGCTTGCGGGTAGTTATCCGGCATTATTACTTTCCAAATTTCAGCCTATCAAGGTTTTAAAAGGTGATTACAAAACATCTGGTTCGGGCTTATGGCTTAGAAAGTCGCTTATTGTCTTTCAGTTTGCGATTTCTATCTTCCTGATCATCGCAACCTTTACCATTCAGGGGCAACTTACCTTTATTCAAAACCGAAAGCTGGGTTATAACAAAGACCATATACTTGTGTTACCTTCGGATGGTAAGATCCAAAAGAGTATCTCAACCATTAAAACAGAATTTAAACGCAATCCTAACGTTCAATCTATTACACTTGCCTACGAAACCCCTACCTTTATTGAAGGTGGATATAGTATGCGGAGACCGGATATGCAGGAGTCACAAAGCATGTATGTAACCGCTATCCCTGTAGATGAGGATTTTGTGAAAACGCTAGGATTGCAAATCATTGCCGGGAGCAATTTTTCAGAAACAGACATGAATGATGTGTCAGGCGATGATTATGACAAATACAGGTATCACTACATTGTCAATGAATCCGCAGTAAAAGCATTGGGTTGGAAGGTAGACGAGGCAATAGGAAAACGTATGGTTTTGAATAAAGAAGGAGAAATAAAGGCAGTAGTGAAAGATTTTCATTTTGCCTCTATGCACCAGAAAATTGAGCCTCTGGTAATTTTTCCGCAAAAAGAAAGCTATGGTGTTATGATGGTAAAACTGTCGGGCCAGCAACTACCTGAAACAATAGAGTTTATCAAAGGAAAATGGCAGGCACTAGCACCTCACTACCCTTTTGAATACCACTTCCTGGATGATGAATTTAATCAGATGTATAGTTCTGAGCAGCGGACTGGTAAGATATTCACGTTGTTCGCCTCTCTGGCTATTGTGTTGGCCTGTCTGGGCTTGTTTGGACTGGCAGCTTATACAGCTATACAGCGCACCAAGGAAATAGGTATTCGCAAAGTATTGGGTGCTTCTATAGGGGATGTGGTTATGTTGCTTTCCAGAGATTTTGTCAAACTTGTATTTATTGCATTCCTGATTGCCACCCCTATAGTCTGGTATGCTATGGATAAATGGCTGCAGGATTTTACCTATCGGATAAATCTCTCCTGGTGGATATTTGCAGCTGCAGGTATACTGACAATGATTATAGCTTTATTGACGGTAAGTTTTCAAGCTATCAAGGCAGCTATTATCAATCCGGTGAAATCACTACGAAGCGAATAAGTCGATTAATTTATACTGCAACGATAAAAGGATTGGGCATTACCCAATCCTTTTTTTATACTATTGACTTCTAAATAAAATGTATAAAAAATGAAAACTATTTATACATTTTAGTGTACGTAACTGAACAATGAATGTTCGGAAATGGACACTTATTTCGCCTGTATATACAAATCCAGGGTCTGTATATCTCAAGATTAGCCTTTTTTAAATTTGGTAAGCTGTTTGCAACAGATCTTCACGAGATAAACAAACACTAGCACATTCAAGACTATGCTACGCAACTACTTCAAAATTGCTTTGCGAAACCTGCAGCGCCACAGAACGTATGCGACTATTAATGTCCTTGGTCTGGCATTGGGCATTACCTGCAGCATTCTGATTTTTGCGATGATCAAGTATCATCTGAGCTTTGATACCTTCCACACCAAGGCAGACCGAATCTATCGCATGGTTACAGAATTTCATGGTGAAGAAATGGGATACACACAGGGAGTACCTGCTCCGGCAGGAAAGGCTTTTCGGGAAGATTTTACCTTTGCAGAAAAAGTAGCCCGGGTGACAGCTTTTCATGATGCGTTGATCTCTATTCCTTCCTCAAAAACAAATAAGAAATTTGAAGAAGAAGCAGGAGTTGCATTCACCGAACCTCAATATTTTGATATACTCGATTTTCCTTTCCTGGAAGGAGATAAAAAAACTGCCTTGACTCAACCTAATTCAGCTGTCATTACACAAAAACTGGCAGACAAATATTTCCCAGGTGAGAATGCTATTGGTAAGGTAATCCGCTTTGATAATAAGCTGGATTTTAAGATTACCGGAATACTACAGGATCTACCTCCTAACACCGACCGTCGTCACGAAATTTTTCTTTCCTACTCCAATCTGAAAGATCAAAGCAAATTCCTTGCAGCGGATGATAGCTGGGGTGGTGTGTACAGCGATCTGCAATGTTTTGTCCTTCTCAAACCAGGAGTTACAGAAGCAACAGTAGAAAAGGCGCTACCAGGTATGTCTAAAAAATATTATAAAGGAAAAGATGCAACCGGATTTCAATTCAGATTACAACCAATAGCCGACATTCACTTTAATCCCAATATGGATGGGTATGTCGAAAAAAAGAATCTGTGGGCACTGGCCTGGATAGGTGTATTTCTGATCATTACTGCATGTGTTAACTTCGTGAACCTGGCAACAGCTCAGGCCTTAAATCGTTCAAAAGAAGTCGGGGTACGCAAAGTACTGGGAAGCCAGCCAGCACAGTTATTCTGGCAATTCATCTCAGAAACTGCGCTAATTTCTTTTGTAGCTATTCTTATAGCCTATTTACTGGCTAACCTTGCACTACCTTATATAAACGGATTGTTTGAGAGTCAACTGTCTATCAATCTCTTTCAGGATATTTATCTGTCTGTCTTTCTGTTTATTTTGCTAGGTGTGGTGATTTTTCTGTCAGGGTCGTATCCGGGCCTGGTACTCGCTGGCTTTCAACCTATATTAGCTTTAAAGGGAAAAATTTCACAAAAACACGTGGGAGGATTTTCTTTGAGACGAATATTGGTAGTATCTCAGTTTGCTATCTCACAAGCTCTTATTATTGGCACTATTGTTATTGCCAACCAAATGCGGTATTCCAAAGAATCCGATCTGGGATTCACAAAAGAGTCCGTTGTCATGTTGCCTGTACCTGTTTCAGACAAGGTAAAGATGAATACCTTACGTACCCGTCTTTCTGAAGTGTCAGGAGTGAACAATGTATCCTTTTGCTTCCAGGCCCCAGCTGCAACCTCTAATAACAATACAGATATCCGCTATGATAACAGACCGGAAGGAGAGAAGTTTGGGATTAACCGCAAAGATGCTGATGACCAATATGTAACGACCTTTGGATTAAAACTGGTTGCAGGACGCAATATTTTTCCATCTGATACAGCACGGGAATTTCTCGTAAATGAGATCTTTGTGAAGAAACTGAGTCTTAAATCTCCTCAGGATGTAATAGGTAAACCCATAAGCGTGAATGGAGATCATCAGAAAGGCATTATTGTGGGCGTAGTAAATGATTTCTACAACTATTCTTTCCGTACAGATATTAGTCCAATTTGTATAATGTCTGTTTCCGACATGTATAATAACTGTGCTGTTAAGATACATCCTGCCAATATAAAATCAACGCTGGCAGCTATGGAAAAAGTGTGGAATGAAACCTATCCTGAGTATGTATACAGCCATTCCTTCCTGGACGAAAAAATTGCAGAATTTTATGCACTGGACGATATCATGCTCCAGCTTATTCAAGCCTTTGCGGGGATTGCAATCTTTATTGGCTGTCTGGGTTTGTATGGACTGGTATCATTTATGGCCGCACAAAAAACCAAGGAAATCGGTATTCGCAAGGTATTGGGAGCTACGACAGGCCATGTATTGTGGCTATTTGGAAAAGAATTTGTCAGACTGATTGCCATAGCATTTGTCATTGCAGCGCCCTTGGCATGGTGGACAATGAACAGTTGGCTTCAGGACTTTAAGTACAAGGTATCCATTGGACCTGACATCTTTGGGATAGCGATTGGCTTCACAGTCCTAATTGCCACACTAACAGTAAGCTATCGATCTGTAAAAGTTGCTCTGATGAATCCAACCCGATCATTGAGAAGTGAATAATTATTTTCTCTGAAGCAACTCCTAACTCAGATAGTGCATCTAAGTTAGGAGTTCTTTATTTTAAAATCTGACCCTTATACTAACTGCTCTATCTATGCTGTATAACTATATCATAACCACTTTCCGGAATCTGAGTAAAAATGTGGTTTACTCATTTCTCACCATTTTCGGGCTGGCAGTAGGACTAACTGCAGGTCTTATGATGCTGCTCTGGGTACAGGATGAATTGAGTATTGACTCGTTTCACAAGAATACACCAGACATATATCTGATAGCAGCCAACTTTAAAATAGATGGTAAGACACAAACCTGGGGAAATTCACCTGCACCCATAGCGTCATTTGGCAAACGGGAAATTCCTGAAATAAGTGATGCTATTCGTACTACGCGCATCTGGAATACTACTCTTTTCCGTTTTCAGGAAAAGGTATCTACAGAACACAATGGCATCTACGTGGATCCTGGATTTTTCAGTGTTTTTGATTTTCCACTTATCAAAGGCAATGCAAAAAATCCTTTTCCCAATAATCGATCTATTATCCTTACAGAAAAGATAGCTGAGAAGTATTTTGGGGCAGATGATCCAATGGGAAAAATCATTCAGGTAAACGACAAAGACAATTATGTGGTAAGTGGTGTTATTGATAATATACCTGCTACTGCCTCCCAAAGTTTTCGCGGAGAGTGGTTCATGCCGTTTATAGTGGTTGATGAACGGTACGACCGTAAATATGAGCCCAATGGCATGGAGGGAGATTGGGGAAACTATAACTATATAACCTGGTTTTATCTGAAATCCGGTTCCTCACCTGAAAAAGTAGCACAGAAGCTGACAAAGATACATCAGAAAAACCAACCCAATGCATTTACAAGCAATATGCATTATTCGTTTCTGCCACTTTCAAAATTTCATTTGTATAATGCAGATGGGACAGAGGCAGGTATCCAATCTGTACGGATTTTTACGATTGTAGCTATTGTCATTTTACTTATCGCCTGTATTAATTATATCAACTTATCTACAGCCCGTGCTACTAAACGTGCCAAAGAAGTAGCCGTGCGTAAAGTGATTGGTGCCAATACAATTCAGTTATTCCGTCAGTTTTTGGGTGAGTCAGCCATGATTTTTGTTATAGCTTTATTCCTGGCATTAGTGTTCATCTTTCTGCTGATGCCAGTTTATAATCAGATTGCTGACAAGCAAATGACGTTCAATCTGTTTAACCCTACCATTCTGCTTATACTAGGAGTCACCTTTGCCGCTACATTATTCGTTGCCGGAATTTATCCATCTATCCTGTTGTCCTCATTCCAGCCGCTACAAATTATGAAAGGCAAATTTTCGGTAGGAGGAAACAATGCTGCATTCCGCAAGATACTGGTAACCATACAGTTTACACTTTCCATTACTATGATAATTGGAACCATCATTGTTGGCAGACAGCTTTCCTATATTCAGAATAAGGAACTTGGATACAACAAGGAAAATATCCTGCAGTTTAGCTTGCGTGGTGAAATGTATAAACATCTGGATGCGATTAAGAATCAGCTAAATAAGAAACCTGAAATAAAGAAAGTAGGATTTGCCAGCCAGAACATTGTGTCTCTTGGAAGTTCCTCTGGTGACACCGACTGGGAAGGAAAAGAACCCAAACGGGAGTTTATTATCAATCAGCTATCTGGTGATAAAGATTTGTTTGACCTACTTGGCCTCCAACTGGTAGCTGGAGAGGGATTTTTCAATACTCCAGCTGATTCCGGGCGCTATATTCTGAATGAAACCGCTATCAAACGTATGGGTATCAAAGATCCTATTGGCAAACGATTTTCCTTTCATGAACGCAAAGGAATCATAGCAGGTATAGTGAAAGACTTTCATTTTGCGTCTATGCATCAGAAAATTGAACCTGTCATATTTTTTTACAATCCTAACTGGTGGCAAATAGGGTGCGTCAAAACCACGTCACAGGACGCATCAAAGACTATTGCTGCTGTAGAGAAGATCTGGAAGCAATACAACCCAAATTTTGAATTTAAGTACACATTTATGGATGAAGAGTTTGACCAACTATACAAAACCGAACAACGCATCAGTACACTCTTCAATATTTTTGCAGGCATCGCCATCTTTATTTCCTGTTTGGGTCTATTTGGACTGGCAACCTACACAGCCGAAACCAAAATCAAGGAAATTGGTATTCGTAAGGTATTAGGGGCTTCTGTCACACATATTGTGGCTATGCTTTCCAAAGACTTTATACAATTGGTGGTACTGGCATTTGTTATCGCTTCGCCATTAGCCTGGTACATTATGAATCAATGGTTGCAGGATTTCGCCTATCGGATTGATATTCAATGGTGGGTGTTTATAGTTGCAGGTGTACTGGCGTTAGCAATAGCCTTGTTCACAGTAAGTTTTCAAGCAATAAAAGCTGCATTAGCCAATCCGGTGAAGTCTTTACGAAGTGAATAATGAATTTTTAGTATGTAAGGTAAAAGGGATTGGGGAATACCAATCCCTTTTGCTTTGTACACTATCTTAAGGATGTACGTAACTGGACAATGGTGTTCGAATACGAACACCATTATAACCTCAGATATCCAAACATGTTGTAAATTTTCTAAAAACAGCCTTTTATTTTTTTGGTAAACCATTTGTAAGAGATTTGGCACAACTAAACTGCAACTCTGCTCATGTTACGCAATTACTTTAAGATCGCCTTCCGGAACCTTCAGAAGAACAAAGCATTCTCATTCATTAATATTCTGGGTCTATCTGTAGGAATGGCTTGCTGTATGCTTATTCTTTTGTATGTGCAAAACGAAATCAGCTATGACAAACACCACACCCGATCTGAAGATATGTATCGGGTAGGAACAACGTTTGTCACTACAGATCAGACAAAGAATATGCCTTATACTCCAGCACCTATGGCATTTACGCTGAAAGCTGATTTTCCGGAAGTAGAACAGGCAACCCGTGTATTTGTACCTTTTAATGAAGATAAGGCGATTTTTAAACTTGCAGAAAATGGAAAGGTTAGTAAGTCTTTTTATGAGTCCAAAGGGTATATGGCAGACTCAACCTTCTTTGATCTATTTTCATACAAATTTATAGAAGGTGTACCTCACACAGCATTGAATGAACCTAATTCTGTAGTTGTCTCAGAAGAGATTGCGCAGAAGCTGTTTGGTAATCAATCAGCATTAAACAAGATTGTACATATTGCCAGCAGCAATGGTAACATTGATTTTAAAATCACCGGTGTATTCCGACCTGATAAGTTATCAACCATTGACGGGCGATTTTTTATGTCTCTGAGTAGCGGAGAAATGGGGGCTTATGTACGAAGTGCCCGCAACTTCGCCTTCAACAATATGTTTTATACATTCATTCGGCTACAACCAGGCTCCAACACTCAGGCACTAGAGAAAAAGTTAACTGCTTTTATTAATAAATATGCGGGAGCAGATATGAAAGCAGCTGGATTCAAGAAAAAACAGTTTCTGGAGGCAGTTTCTGATCTGCATCTTAAATCAGAAGATAATGGACAAATGGCTGGTAAAGGAAGTATTAGCTATGTTTATCTGCTTACTTCTATCGCCATCTTTACTCTCCTGATCGCCTGTATCAACTTCATGAATCTGTCTACTGCTCGTTCTGGTAAGAGAGCTGCCGAAGTAGGTATACGTAAAGTGGTAGGAGCCGAAAAAGCAATGCTGATCAGTCAGTTTCTTGGTGAATCTCTATTACTAAGTATATTAGGTCTGGTCATTGCCAGTGTATTAGTGTTTTTATTCCTTCCGGTTTTTAATCAGTTAGCCAGCACTTCTATTCACATTGAGGTTTCTCAACATGTGTTTACCTTTTTGGGATTTATTGCCCTGGCAATAATTACAGGTCTGATTGCAGGTAGCTATCCGGCTTTTTATCTGGCCTCTTTTCAACCTATTAAAGTGTTGAAAGGGAAATTTACCAATACACTGGCAGCTGTTAACCTGCGTAGAGGACTTGTTATATTTCAGTTTTCAATTTCTATCATCCTGATTCTGGCCTCACTGGTAGTATGGAAACAAATGAATTACCTGAAAGATCAGTCTCTTGGTTTTAAGCAAGCCCAACAGGTTGTTATTCCACTGCGTACCAAAACAACTAAAAGCAGTTATGAAGCCCTCAAAACAGAGATACAAAAGAACAGCCAGGTAGTTTCAGCTGCTGCAGCCGGATCTTATCCAGGTATATTTTCGGCTCGTGACCAAAATTTCTATACAGACGGAAAAACCGGGGCAGAATCTGTCAATGTGAAACTGAATGATGTGGATTATAACTTCATTGAGACACTTGGCTTTAAAGTAATCAGCGGACGTCCGTTTTCAAAAAACTTTGCTGCAGACACGAACAGTCGCATTGTACTTAATGAAAAAGCAGTAGCTGCATTTGGTTATACACCTGAAAACGTCATAGGAAAGCGACTGCACTTTGACTGGAACAATGAGGTTTTTGACTATGAAATTATTGGTGTTGTAAAAGACTTCCACTATGAAGGCCTGCAGCAGTCAATTGGTCGGTTTGGTTTCTTATTAGATCGAAATCAAAACTATAACTATATGGTTGTCAATGTGAATACTTCTTCAATGGAAAATATGCTGCAATTCATGGAAACACAATGGAAAAAATTCAATCCGGAAGAACCCTTTGAGTACACTTTCATGGATCAGGATTTTCAGCGGAACTATGATACAGAGCAACGCATGGGTACTATTGTAAGCTACTTTACCTTTATTGCCATCTTTATTTCGTGTCTGGGACTATATGGACTGGCAACATTTACAGCCGAACAACGCATCAAAGAGATTGGCATCCGGAAGGTACTGGGAGCCAGCATTACCAATATTGTGCAACTATTATCCAAAGATTTTCTGAAACTGGTACTCATCGCACTTCTCATTGCAGGACCTATAGCTTGGTATGCCATGAATGAATGGCTGCAAAAGTTTGCTTATCGTATTGAGATACAATGGTGGATGTTTGCAATTGCAGGATGTATGGCACTCCTCATAGCATTCCTTACAGTAAGTTTCCAGGCAGTGAAAGCAGCATTGATCAATCCGGTAAAATCTCTGAAAACAGAGTGATTTTTTAAACAATCTTCTCAGGTAGATGCAACCTCTGCAAAAATATATGCATCTACCTGAAACAAGGATTCCCAAACCTAATTATGACTCTATGAAAACATTTTTCACCTGCCTGATTGGATTGGCACTGGCAGCTACTATTACTACACAAGCCCAAACCCTGACTAAAGATCTCCCGGAGTTCAATAAAATTGTTTCCAGTCCGCTTATTGATGTGATATTGATCAAAGGAGAGAAAGAGAGTGTTCGTATTGAATACCACAATGTAACACCTGATAAGATTAATGTGGTAACCAAAGGAAAAACATTGCGGTTGTATCTAACAGATGCACAAATCACTGATTCTAAAAAGGAAGGCAACTGGAAGGAAGCTACCTACTGGCGACGGTTATATCCGGGAGCCCATCTGAGAGCCTATGTCACCTATCGCCAGTTGAACTATGTAGAGATGCGTGGACAACAGGACCTTACCTGCAATGATACGCTTATAGCACAGAAACTAAAGCTTAAACTATACGGTGAAAACAGAGTGGAACTGGCAGGCTTAAAAGCCCGAAAACTCAAAGTATCCTTGTTTGGCGAAAACCGGGTAGATATTTATAGTGGAACAGCAAAAGCACAAAAATACAATGCATTTGGTGAGAATAAGGTCCATGCTGAAAAACTACAGAGTGAAACTATTAAAACCAGTCTGTTTGGCGAAACGCTTATGGACCTATATGCCTCTGAACGTATACGTATGACAGCGTTTGGTGAGTCTACAGTAGTGAATAATGGTACAGGTAGCCTGCGCAAATGGATTACGTTGGGTGATAATACTCTTAAAAGAAAATAGCATACTTTTTTAAGGTTGTCCAGCATAGAAAACATAAACACGAAATGCGTTCGTCAATGAACAAAGAGTGTCCGCAATCGGACACTCTTTTCGTTTTTATATGCCTCTTTTCTGCATCAGCGGGCTAAAAACGCATTTCTCAAAATCTGGCTTTATATTGGCATATCACAAATCGGTATCACCCAAACAAGCCATTACCTATGGTAAAGAACTACCTGAAAATAGCTATACGAAACTTCTGGAAACACAAAGTTATTTCCGCAGTTAATCTTTTAGGTCTTACACTGGGTTTAACAGCCTGCCTGCTGATTACCACCTATATTCTTGATGAAGTCTCCGCTGACAAACACTGGAGTAAAAAGAATCAGCTATTTCGTCTGGTCGAGGTGAAACAAAATGGCACAGCAGAAGAAAAATCAGCCTTTCTGATTTCTCATGTAGCCAATACGTTACACACCAAGTTTCCTGAAGTTGAGGCATATACCCGTGGCAATCATCTGGAATGGCAGTTCAAGTATGGTAACAAAACTATTCCAGCCAAAACCTGGGCAGTAGAATCAGATGCTTTTCCGATGTTTGATTTTCACTTTCTGGAAGGAGGCATCAGCTCTGTAGACTTCAACAACAATACACTAGTGATTAGCCAAAAATATGCACAGCAGCTTTTTGGTAAAGAAGATCCGATTGGAAAAATCATTCCCAGGGTATCAAACTCTGATTCTCCCGAATCGTTTAAAATAGCAGGGGTTATCGAAAATATCCCTACCAATTCTCACTTGTATGCTGATGTTTTGTTTCTGAAAAAATATGCAGCCAGTTATGATGAGCTTTCTCTTTTTGGCAATGTATATCCGCAATATGTACTGTTGAATGAGAATGTCAACCCTGAAAAACTGGCAGCAAAAGCATCTGCTTATCTTACTACACTGCTAAAATCTGAGACAAAAATACGTTTGGCATTTCAACCTCTTCAGGAAGTCCATCTAAAATCTCATGCAATAGATAATGACGGATCGGACAGTCTGGGTGACATGCAGTATATTTACCTGTTTTCTGTAATAGCAGTCTTCCTACTGCTCCTTGCCTGTATCAACTATGTCAATCTCACCACAGCGCAATCATTACAAAGAGGTAGAGAAACAGGTTTACGCAAGGTCTTAGGGGCAAACAGGAGAGAGGTAATCTGGCAGTTTCTGATTGAGTCCGTTGGCTTTTTTGCATTGTGCTGGTTATTGTCTTTGTGGATGTACAAACTCACATTACCTGTGTTATATACATTTATCGGCAAGCCACTTACCATCAACTTTACCCAAAGCATTCCTTTATTCCTTTGCCTGGCTCTTGTTACTTTTTTGGTGAGCATCCTTACAGGGATCTATCCGGCATTACTACTATCTTCCTATAAACCTGCGAATGTTCTCAAGGGTTTCTTTGGCAAGGCTAATGATCGGGGTAATCTCCGCCGGGTACTGGTTGTGACACAGTTTTTTGTTTCAACATTACTGATTGTTGCCACAATAGTAGTATACAAGCAATTGTATTTTATCAATCATAAAAATCTGGGATTCTATAAAGATAATCTCCTGCATATTGAGGGCTGGGTAGACAAAGACGTTACAGCTATTAAACATGAAATTCTTCAAAATCCCAATGTTGTATCCATGACCATAAGCCAATGGGGACCTGGAGACATGACCTCCGGAGGTATGTCTATGAAAGTACCTGATCCTCTTAATCCAGGACAGGCTGCTACTGTATATGGGTTAGGAGCTGATTTTGACTTTCTGAAAACCATGCAGATACCCCTGAAAGAGGGAAGAGACTTTGACATGAGTTATGCGGTAGACCGAATAAATATTGACTCACTGATGCAACTGGACTGGACAAAATATGAAACAACAGACCTTGGCAAATCACTTATTATCAATGAAACAGGTGCACGCAAATTAGGATTAAAAAATCCTGTTGGTGCTTCTATTCAATTTAATGGAATGAAGGGCAGAATCATTGGGGTAATGGCTGATTACCATAGTACTTCTTTTCATAATGAAGTCCCAATCATCCTTTTAAGAGCCAATGCTCACTATAGTTATGGATACCCATTGATTCGTATCAGACCGGGCAAACTGGCTGAGACTACCGCTCAGATTGAGTCTATCTGGAAAAAACATTTCCCGGATAGGCAATTTGACTATACATATGTAGATGATAGATTGGAAAAACTGTATATGAATGAACAACAATTAGGCAAGCTGTTTGGCTATTTTAGTGCACTGGCCATTTTCATCTCCTGCCTGGGACTCATCGGACTGGCAGCGTTTGCTACCGAACGCCGTACCAAAGAGATTGGTATCCGGAAAGTGCTTGGAGCTACGGTTGCTAACATCTTTACATTACTCTCTAAAGATTTCCTGAAACTGATACTTATTGCATTTGTAATCGCCATTCCACTCAGTGTGTACCTGATGAATCAATGGTTGCAGAAGTTTGCCTATCGCATAGAAATCTCTTGGTGGATTTTTGCTTTGGCTGGAGTGTGTATTATGGGCGTTGCTATTCTGGCAGTAAGCTTTCAAACGATCAAAGCTGCCTTAAGTAATCCAGTAAATTCACTTAGGAATGAATAAACGATATAACTTGAATGAAAAAGCTATCTGTCTCCAATGTTACAAAGAGAGTAAAGTTAACTTCAATCATGTATGGACGTGTAGGTGCGTTGGCCTCCTGCGGCGAGGTTAGCCTTTAGCCTTGCGGGTAGAAGCATCGCTGGAGGTGTCTTTTTCTTTTGTTACTTTTCTTTTGGACAAGCAAAAGAAAAGTAAGTGGTTGGAAGAGTGATATTCAGAAAAAATAAGCTTTCATATAGATAGATAGAATTGAAAAAATACAGGAAAGAAAGATTAGATAACTTAATTAAAAAACAATAAAATCCTGAAAAGGCATTGTATAAGAAAACAGATATTACTATTTAGTAAAAAACTATTTAACCATTCACTAATTCATCATGCTATTACAACTCAACAAGGTATTCAAGTGGTACGATTCTAAAGCTGGAAGAACATTTATTTTACGGGATGTGAACTTTGACGTACAGGAAGGCGAATTTATTTCCATTATGGGCCCATCCGGTTCGGGAAAGTCAACATTGTTACATATTCTGGGTATGATGGACGAACCATCAGAAGGAGAGTACTATTTCATTGAACAACCTGTACATAAAATCCGTGAAAAGCAGCGGTCCGAACTTTATAAAAAATACATAGGCTTTGTGTTTCAGGCCTACCATCTGATTGATGAGTTAACTGTATATGAAAACATTGAAACACCCCTGTTGTATCATGGCATGAAATCGTCTGAGCGGCAATCACTCGTAGCCGACATTCTGGACCGTTTTCATATGGTAGGAAAAAAAGATTTGTTCCCTAGCCAGTTATCAGGTGGACAGCAGCAGTTAGTAGGTATAGCACGTGCCATCATTACCAAACCCAAACTAATCCTTGCTGATGAGCCTACAGGTAATCTCAACAGCAAGCAAGGCGAAGAAATTATGGATCTGTTCAAACAGTTAAACCAGGAAGGCGTAACCATCATTCAGGTAACGCACTCTGAGAAAAACGCTGCGTATGGAAGCCGGATCATCAACCTGTTTGATGGCCGGATTGAAGGATAAAAGATACTGGTTCTGGGAGGTAGACTTTTTACTGCCAGCTGGAATAATCTGGATAATATCCTGTCAGAACCAATCTTATCTGCGCCATTCGGTCAGCCTTGGCCAATCCCACTCAGTCACTTCGCTCAGATTAGATAAGTTGATCCTTATTTATTTGAGCCGAAGTAAGTGTATTAGTTCTTATTTCTATCAAAATTTTAATGGCTTGTAGGCATTATTAGAATTCCGGTAATTTTTCGAGTTTATCAGAATTCTGATATGTCTTACCATTGACCTAAAGTCTGTTCACTTTCTTGAATGAACAGACTTTAGGTCAATAGCTAATCTGAACATTATTCGAATATGTTTATGAAGTGATCGGTCAATGCTGTCAACTTAAGAGTTAAGTATTGGGTTAAGTAAGTATGGAAACGAAAATACAAACCCTCTTTTCTACGGTTCATACTTTGCTAATGAGCCAACAGTTCAAGATTGAACATCGAGCGAAT
>NZ_JASJOR010000043.1:0-55527 GCF_030068545.1 Xanthocytophaga flava
TAAATTTGCAACTATATAGGTGCGTATCGTATCTTTCGAAAGGATTTCCATTTAGAGTGATATTTTTTGGTTCGCATCTCAAAATTCACTCTTTTTCGGGAATCCTTTCCTTTTACTAAACAACTTCAATAGTAATATGGCGTTACAAACCTATGTTTGTAACGCTTTTTTTATTTTACCAATACTTGCCTTTGGGAGAAAAATTCAAACCAGCATATGCTTACAATACAAACCCAACAACTTGTATATGAGTAGCCAGCCATTTATTGTGAACAGAAAAGCAAAAGTCGGGCTTTTCGGAAAATCCAAACCTGTACAGCCCAAAGAACTTTTGATAGTTGATTTTTCTACATACCAACAACAGCATCTGATAGAGTATGATGATTGGGAAGCATCTAGTCTTTCGCCTGATGGCAAACGAATAATTATTGAGAAGCCTACTACTCAGAGAGGAGCATCCAAAAAAGAAATTTCAGTAATTGATTATCAGGCAAATCAGGTAGTATACAACACGAGTAGTTACTATGTATTTGACACAGCCTTTAATACCTCTGGCGATAAATTGCTGATAGTAGCCAGCAAAAAAAAGCCCTTCTGTTATGATCTGACTTCCCAACAAATAGTAGCGGAATTACCTCATCAGATACGCCTGTATGAAGGTGACCTCGATATCCATACTGATATTTTCATAGCACCCGTAGAGCGCTTAAAAGGCACCTGTTGTGTATTTGACTTCAAAACAGGTCAAACAGATACTATTACAGTAGACACCAAAGCTCGTATCTCCAATGTAAAGTTTTCGCCGGACTTATCCTGTATATATGCCATTGCTAACAACAGCCTATACAGCCTTGATAGAGACTATCAGATAATCTGGAAAAAAGATTTTACTTATCTGGGGAAAAAGGGAGGAGAGATTAATGCGTCGGATATATTCAGTAGTGAAGATGGAAAACTACTATGCTTAAGTGCCAGTGCTACAGAAACCAATCCGTGGGGAGCCGACTATGTAGTAGATAGCTCATCTGGTGAAATAATACGGCAGATAGAAGGCTACCATTTGCGAGGACGTATTAAAAGCAACTATTTTGGCAATCAGGTGTTACTAGCTACATTAACTACATTAGATATATCAACCGGACTCGTTTCAGACAAGCCAATCTTGTAATTGTATTCATTCTTTTCAAACACAGAACAACCTCTAGCATTCGTATTCATGAGTACACACCTTGATATTAACCTCTATCCTTCATTTACCAATGTTTTTGCAGATGAGACACTGAAAGGAATATTTTATCCTTTGTGCACAGTGGAAAACAAAAACAAGTATCCCAATCATCTTTTCCATTTTGTATCATCCAATGGGCTGTGGATGAACGAAGATTATGTTACAAAGGAAAATAATACCAGCTACACCCTATTTGATATAGTAGATAGAAAATATCACTTTGCAGGAGATGTTCGATTGTACAAGGGGTATGCACAAGCTCAGTTACTATTTCCCAGGCTCGAAGCAGAATTTGAACAGAATGGGAAAGACTATTTGAAAAACCGTACAAAGACCAAAACCTATATCTCTACACTAAAACAAACTCTTACATCTGATGAAATAAAGGATTTTGATATAGATTACTTTCTACAAACCTTTTATGAGTATTCCATCAACAAGCTCCATTTTCAATTGTATGGGAGCTTTGCAAAATTCAGGAGTATCATAGATGGGTGGGCTTCAAATAAAACAAAAAGCCCGGTTGTATATCCTGTAACGACAAAAGAATTAGACTATATTCTGGGTGACAGTGTTCAGAGCGCTACTCAGAAAGCGAACCATTTTGACGTTCTTGGAAGAACTGCCGGAGAGGAGTTTTTTACAGATGGAAATGATACAGTATTGTTATATGATGTAGAAACCGATAAGGTATTGTGTTGGAATTTTTACTCCTAGAGTGATAACCAACAGTCAGGTAGGAAAATGAAAATAGCCCAATTATAAATTTGGGCTATTTTTATGAAACTTATATTCTATACACACCATCATATTGTCCCTTGTGCTTTTTCAGCCAGTGATGGATTATACTTGACATCTGAGAAGAAGTATAACCAAAGTACACGGGAATAACGGAAGAAAAACGGAGCTGCAAGAATCAGAGCAGGAATGATTACAATAAAATACCACATCAGATGAGGATCATTACCTATCGTAAATGTGGCAATAAACAAGGCAACTACCATCCCTACATTAAATCCATAACTCACGTACATGGCACCATAAAATGTACCAGGTTCTTTTTCATAACGCAGGTTACATACAGGACAATTTTCATTGGTAATAGAAAAACGTGATACCTTGCTCAAAGGATAAGTAAAAATGTTTCCTTCACGGCAACGTGGACATTTTTCATGAAGTATAGCAGAAAATTTGGAACGGGACATATCATTGAAGATTAACACAAAAAGAAATAATGATCCTCTATTCAGATAGAAAGACCATAGTAACGCTTCAAAAATAACAGGTATCCTTTAGAAAGCCTTTCAGTCCGTTTATTTTTTTTGTTTTTTTAATGGATGGCTACTGATACCTAGCATTGTATATAAAGGACATTGACTCATAAACACTGTTACTTAAGGAATAACTGCCACTAGTTCCCAACAACTCTGAAAATATCTGCCAGAAGCACCAATCAGCAGGTCAACCCAAAAGCGAATGGAACGATCCAAACTTCTCGTGTTTGTATTCATATGACTGATAGTTAAGTATTTGACAAAGTTCGATAACAGGATAAATGTATTAACCTGTATTGTATCTTGTCTGTAACTTAAGTCAAAAAGACACTATTTTTTTATCGCTTGTCTAGCTTTTTTATCTACCTATCTACTCTCTGCCATTTACATTGTCAGACGTTTCGATACATATGGCTTTGGAGCAGGACTTTTTGCCTTTCTATCATCAGGATATAGAGCAAAATAGGAAGGATAGCAGGTGCATAAGAAGTATTAGCCAAAGAGATGACAAAAAGTGTCTCGATCTGCTCTTTTACAGCTTCAGTAGCAGTAGCAACAAACTCTGTTTCGGTTACATCTGCTTCTTTGACATGGTCCGCCAGTACTTTCTCAGCATATGCATTAAAAATAGCCTGCTCTGCCTGCTGCTCTTGCAACAACAGTTCCAATGTCTGTTTAGTCTGCTGGATACGTACTTGTATTTCAGCCTGTTTATTTTCTTTGAGAAGTAGCTTAACTACATTGTCTTTACGTTTATTCTTATAGACTACACTTAGATGCCAGCGATTGGCATACCAGCGTCCCCGTGTTTTATCTATTTCCTTTTGTAGTTGTTTCAGTTTACGTCTTTTGTATTTTTCTGGTTGACCCGATGTTTGAAACTGTTCTTCTATATCCTTTAACTCAGCCAGATAGCTATCCAGAAACTGCTGACGTGCCTGATATTTAACTTCATCTACTGCAATTTTAGCAATACGTTTCTTCATCAGACGAATTTCCTTATCTAGTCGGATATCAGAATTCACCAAATCATAGTATGCATAACGGTGTTTATCAATCGCATTTTCCAGAAAGTATTTTTGTCTCATAGCTGTAAATTAAAAGATCCTTTAACAATCCTTAATAGCTTTAAAGATACAAAAAAATCCTATTTACAGAATACAAAACCAATCGTTTTACTCCATAAAAAACACTATTTAAAATTAATCTATATTTTATTTAAAAAATTATTGCTACTTAAAATTCTATTCTATACACAATCAGACATCTATCTAAAAACTTTGTTATTTACCATTTATAAAAAGCAACCACAGCATTATCTGCCAGTTGTTCTGTCTCTGCGGGTTGCAAGACGATGCCATCACTCTTGGCAGTAGCAGCAATATCACCACTGCTATTGTAGCGAACGGCTTGTACATTTGTTTGTCCGTTGCCTGTAATCAATTCACACGGAAAAAACTCGTCAAATGGCGTCTTTTTAGTGCGGTTGCCAGAGAAAGGAAGCCATAGCGGAGAAAGCAATGGAAGTCCCAGACAAGTTCGGAGATAAGGTTCGATAAACACTTTGCATGCTACCTGTACTGATACTGGATTGCCGGGCAGCCCAAATACAGCTTTGCCATCCGGAGTAGTGCCAAACCAGATCGGTCCACCCGGACGAATACGTACTCTGTGAAAAATCTGTTGTACACCCAATAATTGTAATATCTCCGGTACATAATCGGCATCTCCTTTGGAAACACCACCAGAAAGGATAATAATGTCTTTGTCAGCCAGAAAACCAGCAACTGTTTCCTGTAAAACAACCTTGTCATCTTTGGCTAATGTAGTTGATATTTCATCTACCTGATAGGAATGAAAGAAGCCTCGTACCACCCAGGCATTGGAATCCCGTATCTGATGCGATTGTACAGGAGTACCCAATGATACTACCTCATTTCCTGTGGATATGATGCCTATTTTAGGCAATCTGGCTACTGTTACCTGTGCATTGCTTGTGACAGCAAGTACGCCTGCTACCTGTGGTGTAATTACTGACCTGCTGGACAGGATTTCCTGCCCGGACTGAGCATCTTCCCCCTGTCTGGCAATATTTTGTCCTACACGAACAGTCTCTATGTTAAATGTCACCAGTCCACCAGTTTCCTGGGTATCTTCTACCCTCACTACAGCATCGGCTCCACTTGGTACGGGAGCCCCAGTCATAATTTTGCTGCATGTTCCTGAATGTATTTCCTGTGTTCCAACACTTCCTGCATGAATACGCTCCACCAATTGCAACTGAGAAAGTTTCTTATCCAGAAAATCAGCAGCCTGTACTGCATATCCATCCATTGTGGAGCGGTTAAATGGAGGATAATCGCGGTCTGCCAGAATAGGTTGTGCCAATACCCTACCTAAAGCCTTTTCTAACGGGAGAGTCTCTTCACCAAAAGATTTTGCCTGAGAAATAATGCTTTTTTGAGCTTCTGCAACAGTTGTCATATATTAATAATTATAAGGGATTAGATTGTGTTGGCTTGTATTACGCTATAACCACTTTAACAAAAGACCGAAGAGCTTTTTAACTTTTTGTGTATAAGGTGGATAAAATTGCTTGTAATTGGTTAATCCGATTCGCTGGTGCAATACAGCCTTTTCATTTGAAAAAGCAACAAAGCCATAGAAACCGTGCGACTTGCCAATGCCACTCGTATTTACTCCTCCAAATGGCAGGTCAGGATGCAATACATGCATCAGACACTCATTTACGGAAACACCTCCTGCACTAGTATGTTTTAACACATACTCAATCTGTTGCCGATCCTGGCTAAATATATACAAAGCCAACGGTTTACTTCTCTCCGTAACAAAGTGAGTTACCTCATTGATGTGCTCAAATGTCAGCACAGGTAGTACAGGACCGAAAATCTCCTCCTGCATCACCTGCATGTCAGGTGTTACCCCTGTTAATAAGGTTGGTGCCAGATAGCGTGTTTCTGCATTGGCTTTACCACCCACAACAAGAGTGGCCCCTTTAGCTACAGCATCTGAAATCAATCCTTGTAAACGATTCAGATGCCGGCTATTAATAATATGGGCCAGGTCAGGTGAGGTTTCAGGATCTGCCCCGTAAAATTGTGTAATAACAGCCTGTATGGTCTGTACCAGTTCTTTTTCTTTGCTTTTATGCACCAGGATATAATCTGGAGCGATACATGTCTGCCCTGCATTCAGAAACTTTCCTATGGCGATCTTTTCTGCAGCATCTTTGATATTGGCTGTTGCATCTACAATACACGGAGACTTTCCTCCCAGTTCCAGCGTTACAGAAGTCAGATGCTCAGCAGCAGCCCGCATCACTACTTTTCCGATTTGTGGGCTTCCTGTGAAGAAGATATGATCAAAAGGCAACTTCAGTAAAGCAGTGGCCACGGTTGCATCGCCCTCCACAACGGTTACTTCTCTGGACTCAAATAATTCTGCGACCATCCGTTTAACCAGCGATGTGGTAGCAGGTGTCATTTCGGAGGGTTTCAGGATGGCACAACATCCCGCAGCAATTGCCGATATGAGTGGACTGACTAGCAAATAAAAAGGATAGTTCCAGGGAGCGATAATCAGTGCTACTCCTTTAGGTTCATACATGACTCTGGAACGTGTTCCTATCAGTACCAGAGGGGTGCCTACCTTTGCAGGGCGCATCCATTTGTGCAATTGTCCAAGGACATGGTCCAGTTCAGTCTTTGTACTATATATTTCAGTGATGTCTGTTTCAAATACCGGCTTATGAAAATCTCTGGACAAAGCCTCCTGGATAGCTATCCGATTAGACAGAATCCACTGACGTAATCGCTTTAGCTTTTCCTTACGTTGTTCTACACTGGAGATCAGTAAAGCCTGTGCGTATGCTTTCTGCTGTTCAAAAATAGGCAACAACTGATCTTCGAAAACCTGATGGTCTGAAGTAAGAGCTTCTGTTTCCATAATTTTAAACTGGATAACTAGTTATCAATTCTTTATATGAATGAGTATACCTACAACGATAAAAAACAGATTCATACCTGTAGCTGTAAGCCAGTTAAGTCGCATAGTAGAACGAAAATTAGCAAACTTTTTATCTTTCCAGACTTTAACAGTCCATACCAGAAAGTGTACTAACCCAGGAGCCAGACAAAGGATAAACCACACAAAATACATCCCTTCATAGTAGGTCTGAAAGTAATACCAGAATCCTAGTGAAGTTAACTGAAAGGCTACTGCAGCAAAGATAAAAGTTCCTCTGATACCCAGAAGACGACTCAGCGTCATATCCCCTCGCCGGGCGTCTTCAGCATGTTGATATACCTGAGTCATGGGATATGATCCACCCAGAAAAGCTGTAGAAAGCAATGCAGGAATAATTACTGAACTATCTGTCAATGCATCCAGCGGCAAGGCATTAATGGCCTGATAAGTCATTAGAAACGTAAAGGCTCCCTGAAAGAAACTAGCCAGTATCCAACTTAGAATCGGATATTTTTTAAGACGAACCTTATCATAACTATAGAGTTTGGATATTAGTCCATACACAAACAAACCTGTCACAAATATCCATCCCAGAAAGATCCCTGCCAACAATGCAATCCCATCCAGTATCAGTGAAACATACCAGAGTTCTTTACTCACAGGAGGTGGTTTTTCTAATCCTCCGATACTATCTTCGTCTTTATCATAATAGCTGTTATACCCATTGCTGGCCGGATACAACAGAAAGTGGAGAATAAAAAATACAAGTAAGGTTTTCCAGATACTTGGGTGTGGCGATACACTCACAGCAAAAATAAATATAGGCAACAAAAAAAATGAAAACGGGATGCGTAAATGCAGCCATGTAGACCGACTAATCATAAATCTGTATCAGGTGGATTGATGGCAGAAAGATAACGTTTTCCTGAGATAATCAACTCACTCCTGGCAGGAGTACATCTATAGCTATACCTGTATGCATGAGTAAACTTCCACTTTTTTGTAGAAAACAAGCATCACTCTTTTAGGTAATCGTTGCATCACTTCTATTAAAATTCAACAAAAAACCTCAAAATCAATCTATTACTCTTACAAAAACAAAAGGCATTATTTTCTTGAATAGTGTTTCTGACTATGTACTATGAAAACTATGCAAGAAATAAATCATTCGGACAATAATGCAGACAGGTATTCTTCGCCTCAACCCCGTGTATCTTTTAAAGAAAAATTAAAACAAGGGTGGCAGTCAGTATATACCTGGTTTGTTCACTGGAAAAAGATTATCCTTGCTTCACCTTTTGTTCAGAAACATCAAAAGGGCATTCTGGCAGGGATAGCTGTTGTGGGAGTATTTGCGTTATTACTGACAATTCCTTCTGTTCGTCAGTTGCTCAGAAGTCGCACTGATCGCTGGGAAGCGTTGAAAGAAGATGCATCCAAACCCTTAAGTATTACACTGAATAATGAAACTGCCCGCCGATACTTTCCACAGGAGTTTCGCAGAAATATTCTAGTTGCGGTAATGGATACATTTTATACAAACCGGATGTATCTTCCGGCATGGGTTGGAGAAAAAGGAAATACAGCTTTAATAGATTCTCTAGTAACTGTATTATCTCAGTCTGGTCAGGAAGGATTTGATACTACCTCTTACCAGTTGGATACATTGCGTAAACTACGTAGTACACTCACACTCAAAAGCAAACCGGAAGATGTTGCCCATCTGGATAGACTAGCAACTGCCTCTTATCTAGTATATGCATCGCATATGTTATGGGGGCGAGTAGATCCAGGTAAAATTGACACCATGTGGCAGTCTGTCTCTTACCCGTATGCCTTGTCTAAAAATCTGCAGGAAGCTCTAGAAGAAAATCATCTGCAAGCCTCATTGACACAATTGCTTCCATCTAATCAATATTATTCCTATGAAGCTCTTAAGCAAAAGTTTGTGGATCTGTGCATACAAGAACAAAAAGGAGGATGGCCTGCTGTAACCATCAATCAATCCTTGCATAAGGGTAGTAACAGTGCGGCTGTAAAACAGTTGAAACAACGATTGATAGCAGAAGGGGATCTGGAGGCATCCAAAACAAATCTCGCAAGTACCGTATATGATCAGACGGTAGTTGATGCAGTCAAAAGTTATCAGGCCCGTTATGGTTTGCAGGTTACAGGTAATTTGACAAAAGAAACCCGTACGGCACTAGCAGTACCTTTGAAAAAACGTATTCAGCAGGTAGCGCTTAATCTGGAACGCCTTCGCTGGCTTCCTAGGCAGTATCCTTCTGAGAGTGTATGGATTAATATCCCGGAGTTTAGCCTTCGGGTATGGGATCAGGATAAACAGGTGTGGGAAACCCGGATTGTTGTAGGAAAGCCTAACAAACCAACTCCCATACTTACAGATACGCTTGAACAGATTATTCTGAATCCGGACTGGGTAATCCCTCAATCCATAGCTGTCAATGAGATGCTGCCTCAAATCCGGCAGACACCTGAAATGTTGGAAGAAAATGAATTTGAAGTGTATGAATCCTGGAAAAAAGGTGCACCCTTGGTTGATGTTTCCATGATTGACTGGGATACCATTTCTACGGATAACTTTACCTATAAAATTGCTCAAAAGCCAGGAGACAAAAATGCGTTGGGAAAAGTTAAGTTCTTGTTTCCAAACCATTATGATACCTATCTGCATGATACGCCAGCCAAAGGTCTTTTCAATGTCAAAGATAGAGCCTATAGTCATGGATGTGTTCGGGTTGAAAATCCGCTTAAACTGGCCTATTATCTTCTGAAAAGCACAGGCAAGTGGACGGAAGAAAAGATTATAGAACAAACTCAGCTTGCAATGTTAGATAATGAAGCTGAGGACGAAGGTGATACAGCCATAACGCCAGAAAAAATAGATCTGAAAAAACCAATTGCGGTTACCACACTCTATCTAACGGCTTTTGTTCGCCAGGGTCGTTTGTATTTTTGTCCGGATATATATGGATACGATGTAATGCAAACAGCAGCTATATCTCTTCCGGTAAAATCTATGATACCACCAATAGCGAATAAGCCTCAGCCAGAGAAAAAATCAAACCTTTCGCTGACTTCACTTTTTTCGCATTAATGTGATTAGCTTACACTAGCGGGGAAACCTTTCCTAAGGAATATGTAGAAAAAAATCTACACACCTTCCTTAGGAAAGGTCTTCTCTGTTGCTCAATCTATAACAAGGTTCCTTATAAATACCTGTTTCTCTTTTACTTAATTCTCTTTCAAAGTGTAGAAACAACCTGCGCATAGTTTTTTATAAATTCTTCTACCAGAATTAACCCAGCTATCAATCGTATTCTAAGTTATTGTGATTGGCTTACCAGTTGGCGCAGGCATTATTCTCAGAATATGTTCACATATATTCTATCATTGTAGAAGTTTCATAGATACACTACGCTGTAGTTAGATGCAGTATATAGGTTTCTATATTGAATAATGTCTCGCAAAGTATAAGCTTTTATATCCCTTTATGAACATACTAATCTTATTATACAGTGAGTGATTATGATGCACTTATGTCATTACCTATCCTGGTAGCTGATGACGATGCCGACGACCGCCTATTATTGAAGATGGCATTTGCAGAACAAAACATACCTAATCCTGTCCTCTTTTTTAAGGATGGCAGTGAGGTAACTGATTATCTCTACAAACTTGAATCTCAATCAGACATACAAAAGGATCTGCCTGGATTGATGTTACTGGATGTCAATATGCCCAGAAAAAACGGATTGCAGGTACTTAAAGAAGTGAAAACACATCCTATATGGCAACAGATCTGTGTGTGTATGTTTTCGACTGCCCGTACAGAACACTATGTATCTGAAGCACATCAGCTAGGTGCAGACAACTATATGGTAAAACCTGACTCATACGATGATCTGCTGGAAGTAATTCAATCTGTGTATCTTACCTGGCTTAACTCAGTACTTGTCAGTAAAAAGATACATCCTTGTTCAATGGACTCTGTAGAAAAAGAAAATACACCTGTAACACACAAATAATATTTTACAACTAACTTATACCTTATAGAAACAACTATACTAATCTATATTAGTAATCAGTTTTTTCATTTTAGATTACATACCTAAAATGAAAAGCAGCAATCATCCATATCACTCATACCTTGTGTCTGTGAGGTAGTTGATAGTAACTAAATTAAGACAGTAAAGATAAAGTCCGGGCTGCGACCTGGTCCATTTTTTGGCCTGGACTCTTTTTCTATAGTCTAGTTACTACATCTAAGGTAAACTCTTCACTAAACGGAAAATCAAATCTTCTGAAAAGACACTATTTTGGTTAATGAAGTTTATAGGTATATTTGCTATAATAATCTACTCTTACACCACCTTTTATTTTTTGTGAAAAACAAACTCGTTACTCACCCTATTTTAGTAGTGGAGGACGATAGTGAAGACCGAGAGTTATTGATTCAGTTGCTGACACAGGTAATTTCCAACTGTGAGATTATAGGTGTAGCCAACGGACAGGAGGCTATACACTATCTTGAAACAACCCCGCAACTCCCGTCGCTGGTTCTTCTCGACATTTATATGCCACTAAAAAATGGTTTTGAAGTAATTAGGGAAGTAAAAAGCAATCCTGCATTGAGAACTATTCCTATTATAGCCCTTACCTCTTCATCTGTAGACACAGATATAGTGAGAAGTTATAATCTTGGAGTGAATGCCTATTTAATTAAGCCATCTACTGAGGAAGGACTTCATCAGCTTGTACAAACGATTCATACATACTGGATTACGAATGTAAAAGGGCCTGTTTATCGGCGAAATCTTTATTAAATAGATTCTTTCATAAAAAAATCAGAGTTTACATTCTTTTCATAAGTATAGGCTCTGGCTTTTGTCTCTTACCCTTCTTCCTTTGTTTTCTAAGATTACCGGACTTGATCTATTCATTTTTTGCTTGCTTGTATTCATCATTGTTTATAATCTTTTCCATGATTCTTCCCTAGGCTTCTTCATTTTTTGCTTGTCTTTTCCCAGATTAGTTGATATTACCTTACATCACTCTTCCACAGATCTCTTCATTTTTTGCTTGCCCAAAAAACAGGGCACCAAATGAGAATTTGGTGAGCCAGATTTGTGCGTGAGCAAAAAGGGCACCTTTTCCCGAACCTCCCGCCCACAAGCCGAAGGCCAACCTCGCGGGAAAAGGATTGCCAACGCACCTACACTACCACACACGATTGAAGTGACTAATAATCGCTTTGTATCATGTGCTAGTTAAGTTATAAGAGATTATCTTTCTGTTGTAAATAGAGCTGCTCCCTTTAATTGCGAAAGGTTGTAGCTGTGCGCTAGGCCTCTTTCTGCCGCGAGGAAAGTCCCTTATCCTGTCCCATAACTTTTTCAATTTTGCAGCTTTTAGGGGATAATCTCTTTTTTGTGCCCTAAAACCCTTTTTTGTCCTCCTGTAAGGATCCCGTGGCAAGACCGGCGGCCTGTGGATTAGGAGGGTATTTTTCACTCATACACCAAGCATGGCTCTATTTGTCAAGAGATCCTTTCAGGAGGACAACGTGTGGATGTTCCTTTCAGAAGGACAGGAAGAGTATTTTTTCTTTATTTACAAACCATATTTCTAGAAAAGATATGGGACAAGATAAGGGAAAGCCCATGGCTCTGTGCGGGGGAGTTTCGGTAGAAAGTGCCCTTTTTTGCTCACACACAGACTGGCTCACCAAACTCTCATTTGATGTCCTGTTTTTTGGCAAGAAAAAAGTAACAAGGTGATAGGAAGAGAAATGTTCTGGATTATAACAATGATGAATAAAAGCAAGCAAAAAATGAAGGAGTCGCAAGAAGAATGACGAAAGGAATAATAAACCAACTTAGAAAGAGTTCTAAAAATAAAATCCGCATCTATACTCTTTCCAAAAGCATAGATGCGGATTCGGTTTAAATACAACCTGCCACAATCCATTGTAACGATACTCTATTTTTTAGCCACAGAGGGTAAAGGTTTTACTTCCTTGAGTATTTGTAGAGAGTTGTTATTCCTTGCTACCAAGAAAATGTTTCCTTCGTTGGTTTTCAACTTTTTAATGCTTCTGACTTCTCCTTCCAAGAAAAATCCACACTGTGTTGGAAGGACAGAATGAAACCCTCCTTTGCCATTTCCTTCCAGCAATAAGCCATAACTACCATCATAACGACCCTGATACGGGTTAATACCATAGAAATTACCACCCAGCAACACATCCGGATTGGTGTCAGAGTTGACATCTTCTATGGCAAATGCAAATATTTTAGAAAACTGCGCTTCTACAGGCAACGCTTTGACCTTAAATTGTCCCTTTCCAGCATTTTCAAGATATACACTTTCAAATATATTTACTTCTCTAACTTCAGCACTGTCCAGATCTTTATCTGAGAATATCTGATTGAGAGGTTTTCCAGCAAATGATTTAAAATCCCTGAATTTTTTGTTGATAACAGAAGGCAATTGTTTCCCCAGTTCATCTTTAGATGCAATAGTAAACCAGTCATCTCCCCGATTATAGGTTACGATCTGATCCAGGGTCTGATTATGATCTATATCTTTCACATACATTCTGAGTGCAGACGCATCACCGCTTTTCCGCAGTTTTGTATTGGTTCCCAAATTACCCAGTACAAAATCCAAATCCCCGTCTTTGTCAAAGTCAGTAGCAGCTACAGACTGCCAGAAACCATTCAGGGAGGTGGTATTCTGTTTTTGAGAGCCCATACCTTCCAGACTAAATGACAGCGCAGCCTTCTTAAATGTGTTTTTCTGGTTTTCAAAAATTGTTGGACTCATCCAATCACCTACGACTAACAAATCCAAATCTTTATCTTTATCAATATCTGTCCAGATAGCATCTGTAATCATTCCCGCCTTCCGAAGATCAGGAGCCAGTTGAGTAGTTTTATCAGTAAACTTCCCTTTGCCATCATTCACCAGCAAATAGGAATCAGGAATCTTACCATAAGCGTAGGCTACTACCCTTCCACCTACAAATAAATCCAGGTCACCATCCTGGTCAAAATCGACTGGACGCACACAAGACTTATTGGTATACATAGGAGGCAGATTATCCTTTCCACAGCTAAAGTTGCCTTTGCCATCATTCAGATAGATTCGGTCAAACTGTTCAGGCATAGTATTATAAAACTCATTTCCCCCACTTACCACATACAAATCCAAATCTTTATCGCCATCGGCATCAAAAAATACAGCATCTACATCTTCATAAATTGAGTCGGCCCCAAACACAGCATTGAATTGACTTGCAGTAAAGTTCCCGTTTGCCTTTTGCACAAACAACTTACCAGATTGCCATTTGGCACCTCCCACATAGAAATCATCCAGATTATCTCCATTCACATCACCGATTGCCAATGCAGGTCCCTCTGTGGAAACTTTAAATGGCATCAACATCTCCCGGTTGAAATCATAATACGAATTCTCTTTGTGTTTATAGTCCAACTTTAGCTGCTCTGTTATATCCTGAAAAACAGGCGTTGGTGCAGGTGAAAACAGCGCTGTTTCTTCTATCTGAGCATCTGTCTGTTTCAATACCAGAAGCTGATTCGCTTTTACCTGAGTTTTCACTTCTGCTTTTGCATTTCCCCAGATAACTATCACACTATCCAGGGTTGTTGTTTGCCCCAGTCCAAAAACCAGAACAGGATCTACAGAAGACAAAAAGCCTCGGGTAGGCATCAGTTCCTGCACCAGCTTTTTTCCTTTATGGATTAATGTCACCTTAGCACCTACTCCAAAAGTATTGAGAGCTGTTCCCTGTAGCTTTACCTTCAGATAGTTTGTCTCTGTGTATTTTGGTGAGGAGGTATTTTCTGTTTTTTCACCTGTTCGAGTTTGATTTCGATAGATACTGGCAGGTTCATTAATGTTGTTGGTAATCAGATCCAGGTCGCCATCATTATCCAGATCGGCATAGGTTGCACCATTCGCAATAGTAGATTCTCCCATCCCCCAATCGGCAGATTTATCCTGGTATTGCAGAGAAGATGTCCCTTTGAAGATATAATTATGTACTTTGCCTTCTGGCATCTGTGTAATAGCCTGCTTATCATACACATTCATCCCGTTCATCATAGCATACTTGATTGAGTCTGTATAAATGTATTTGAGATAATCCAGATTATTAGGCCGCTTCACAATACCATTTGTGATAAACAAATCCTTTATCCCATCATTATCATAATCAGCCAGCAAGGGTGACCAGCTCCAGTCGGTAGCTGCAACACCCGCCAATGCAGCCACATCGACAAACCGTTTGCCTGAGAAATTAAGTTGGAGACAGTTACGGCTAAACTGATGATGATACCCATAACTCAGTTTGTTTAAATAAATATCCAGCGGATCCTCACCCATTGATGACTTTTCAGTTACCTCATCTTCCGGATACATATCCAGATTCATAAGATCAAAAAAGCCATCATTATTGATATCAGCAGCATCCACTCCCATAGAGTAACGACTCAAGTGTGGGATAGCCGTTTTTACAGTTTCGGTGAAGGTGCCATTATGATTATTAATATAGTAATAGTCATCTTCATGAAAATCATTGGCAACATAAATGTCATCCCATCCATCGTTGTTCAGATCAGATACCACAATGCCTAATCCATACCCCATTAAAGCCTGATAGATTCCAGCTTTTGCACTTACATCTACAAACTTTTTTGTATTCTTTGAAGCTGATGTATCTCCACTCGTTTTGATCATTGTATTTTCAAACAAGTAGTCTCCTGCTTCGTTGTTTTTAAATACACGGGTTGAAACATATTCGTAACTACGGGCCGTATGTACAGCATGGGTCAGCAGATACATATCCAGGTCTCCATCTTTGTCATAATCAAAAAAAGCAGCCTGTGTAGCAAAACCTGTGAAGTCCAGTCCATAATCTGCTGCTTTTTCAGTAAAGGTCAGATCACCATTATTGATAAACAACTCATTGGCACCTTCTAGTCCCTTGTAATTTCCAACTGCACATACATAAATATCCAGCAGGCCATCGCCATTTACATCAGCCATTGTTACCCCTGTTTTCCAGTCAGCAAATCCTTCCACTCCTGCCTTTTCGGAAATATCGTCAAACTGCATATTTCCTTTATTGAGATACAGTTTATTTTTTCCCTGATTGGAAACGAAAAACAAATCCGTTAATCCATCATTATTTATATCTCCGGCTGATACCCCTGCTCCATTGTAGTAATACAGATATTCCAGTATATTCAGTTTTTCATCATAATCGGGTAGTTTGTTTGTAAAGCCTATCCGCGTTTGTGTAGAATCCAGTTTCTGAAATAAGGCATTCTCGTTGGTCTTTTTAGGATTGCACGCTGTAAAACTATAGAGAGCCAGTAAAAAACAGGCTAATCCTGCAATCCTATTATATAAATATGACATACTATTAATCGTGAAAATGAGTGGTTTATGTTTGTACTTCTTCCCTACTGCAGCCTTCCCTGCTTTTTAACTGCTATTACCTGAAGTGGATCATTGTTTTTGGCAAGAATAATATATTCCTTACCACCTGCTGTTTTGATCTTCTGCATACGACGCACCTGACCTCGTGTATAGAAACCTGATTGTGCAGAACGTATCACCTCAAAATTACCTTTTCCTTTTCCTTCCAGAACTAACCCATGATTGGCGTCATAACGTCCCATTTCTGGTACTACATTATAGAAATTGCCTGTAAGCAAGATATCCAGTTTGCCATCCTCGTTGTAATCCAAGGTTTCTATTCCAAAAATAGGAGCAAACTGTACTTCTAATGGTAAAGCTTTCAGTGAAAACCGGAAATTGCCGTTATTGATCAGCAAACTGGTATTGGCATTGGTTACTTGCTTTACAACGGCAGATTGCAATTGTTCTTCGCTGAAGATTTCATCGATTTGTTTTCCTGCAAAGTCTGTGTACTTCACAAATTTCTTCTTCACCTCAGGTATCTGCTTCTGCAAATCGTGTTTTAGTACCATAGGATAGCTCTTACCATCTTCCGCTACACAAGTAATGATTTGCTCTACATTTCCGTTTTTATCAAAATCAGATACATATAGTTTCGCTGGAGTAGCAGTATCTCCCTTGACACGGGAGTTAATACCCCAGTTACCCAGAATAAAATCCATATCCCCATCTGCATCAATATCAGCAATCCTGATACGAGTCCACCAACCCTCTGAGTCAGGAATTGCCGATTTACTTTCACGTACCAACTTATTCCCTCTCTGGTTTTCAAAGATGGTAACCTGCATCCAGTCGCCCACCAGAATAAGTTCAGGATATTTATCTCCATTTATGTCCTGCCATACAGCATCTGTAATCATGCCCAGTTCGCTCTGAGGTAGATAGCGTTTGGTATAATTTTTAAAATTACCTGTACCATCGTTGACATACAGGTAACTGGGCGCATCATAGCCATATTTACCCGGAATCATTCTTCCCCCAATAAACAAATCGATGTCACCATCCTGATCAAAGTCGGCAGCAGCTACACAGGAACCATTGTCAGCAATGGATGGAAGTCTGGTATCTCTGGTCAAATTGCCTTTGCCATCATTGATATACAACCTATCCTGCTGTTCAGGAGAGCCATTGAGAAACTCATTACTTCCTGTTACTACGTATAAGTCTAGATCTTTATCGCCATCGGCATCAAAAAATACAGCGTCTACATCTTCATAAAGTGAATCCAGAGCCAGTGCAGGCATTTGGGTATCTGAGAAAGTTCCGTTCTTTCCCTGCACAAATAATTTCTTGGGTTGTCCTGCGGCTCCTCCCATATATACATCCTCCAAACCATCTCCATTGACATCTCCGGTTGCCAATGCAGGCCCCTGAGTAGAATACATCTGCTTGAGTAATACATCCCTATTATAATCTACAAAGTTGCTTTCCTTGTGAACGTAATTCAGATTGGAAGCTACAGTAGCATCTACAAAACACGAAGTTGTTTTAGCAGATGCATCTGGTTTCCAGACCAGATTTGCCTGAGCATGATCAAGCGTCAAATCTTTATCTGCAGTTACATGGGTGAGTATCTGTTTTTTATCATCCGGCCATACAACCGTGAGAGAATCTATCTTGGGATTTTTTCCCAGACCAAAGATCATCACCAGATCTACTGACGATTGAAATCCCCGGTTAGGCATCTGTTGCAGGTATTGTGTAGTACCCTGCTGATGTACCCATACCTTAGTACCAATACCACTCAGGTTTTTGGGATATCCTTTTAACTTTATTCGCAGGTAGTGTGATTTAAGCTTTTCTGAACTTTTATTTTTAAAGACACTTAGTGGCGAATTGATATTGCTTACTACCAGATCCATATCTCCATCATTATCCAGATCGCCATAAGCTGATCCATTGGAAAAATTAGGATCTGCTAATCCCCAGTCAAAAGCCGTATTCGTAAAACGGAGATTGCCTTCGTTTTTAAAAGCGTAGTTGGGAATGGGCTGTACTGGCATTTTATTAATCAGATCTGGAATGTTAGTCGAGCCAGTTTCCAATGCCTGCCGCATTGTTTCTTCACTACCCAGATAATTTACAAAGTCCTGATCTGTTAAATCCTTGGCAATTCCATTGGCTACAAAAATGTCTTTTAGCCCATCATTGTCCATATCAAACAGCAAAGCCCCCCAACTCCAATCTGTAGCATGCACTCCGGATAAAGCAGCAACCTCGCTAAAACTTCCATCTCCATTATTCAGATGCAGCATATTTCGGTTGAACTGGTAGTGAAAGTCTTTTGACACCAACAACCGTTGCCGATCATAGTCTTCGTATGTCATCATGGTCTTCAGACGAGTATCACTACCTGGCAACATATCTGTTACAAAAATGTCGAGATTGCCATCATTGTTGATATCTGCAATATCAGCCCCCATAGATGAGAGACTGATGTGATCCATCTCTTTGGTCAGAGACTCTGTAAAAGTTCCATCATGATTATTGATATAAAGATAGTCTCTTTCATAAAAGTCATTAGAAATATAGATGTCCAGCCAGTTATCATTATTAACATCTCCGACTGTGATACCCAGACCAAAACCTATCAGACTACCATAAACACCGGCTTGTTCACTTACATCGGTAAACCGCTCTCCATCATTTCTGAAGAATTTATGTCCTCCCAGTCTGTCACGCTGCAAACGGATATTGGCATCACGTAAAATGCTGATAGGTGTAAAGCTGTTATTGAGCAGATACATATCCAGGTCACCATCCCGGTCATAGTCAAAGAAAGCTGCATGTGTGGAAAATCCCTGATCATCCAGGCCATACTGCATTGCTTTCTCTGTAAAGGTCAGGTTGCCATTGTTGATAAATAACTCATTGGCCCGATCATCATTCTTGCGATTCCCTGAATTACATACATAAATATCCAGTAAACCATCGCCATTCACGTCGGCAAATGTTGCACCGGTACTCCAGGCACGTTTTCCGGCAACGCCAGCTTTTGATGTGATATTCTCAAACTCAAAGTTACCTTTGTTCAGATATAACTGATTATCGCCAAAATTGGAGGTAACAAAAATATCTGCCAGGCCATCATTATTAATATCACCAATGGCGACTCCTCCTCCATTATAGAAATTACGGTAATTGAAAATGTGAAAATCAGAGGTATTATCTACTTTATTGACAAAATCAATATGCGTTTTTTCGGTAGGTAGTGCTTCAAAAAGTGGGTCTTTGGGCGCTTCTTTTTTAGTCGAACAGCTTCCCAATGCTATTACCCCACATAACCAAACTATTTTTCGCATAATAAACGGTTCGTTTTTAGTAAAATGGAATAAAACTGCATATCCAATAGTATTACAATGGCCTTACATCCTTTTGCTGATAGACTTGTACAGGCGCATTATTTACAAAAAATATCCAGGTAGAATTATTTATAACTTGCACATCTTTCACATCTCCCTTAACATTTAAACCAGAAAGAGACTGGCTTACATAGTCAAACTGAAAGTTTCCTTTGTTCAGGAATACAAACCCGTGGTTAGCATCCATCTTTCCAATCCGAAGGTGATAATACGAATTGTTTCCACTCAGAAGCAGATCTTTCTTTCCATCCTTGTTAATATCCTCTATGGCAATCGCATATACAGGAGCATACTGAGCCTGAGAAGGTAATGAATGCAAAACAAATCCATGAGGAGTATTTTCCAATACACAACTTTCTGTAAAATCAATGCGATAGGTCATAGCATTATTCAATTCACCTTCAGAAAAGACATCTTCCAATGTAGCTTCTGCATAGGATTGATAATTGGTATATTTTCTTCGCAAAGAAACAATTTGTTCCAGTAACTCATCCCTACTAATAGCAGGATATTGTTTTTGCTGAATATAATAGCTCACTACCGGATCTATAATGCCATTCTTATCAAAATCTCCTGCATACATTCTCATAGGGTAGGTAACAGAAGGCTTCATCTGGCAATTGTTTCCTAAATTACCCAGTACCAGATCCAAGTCTCCATCTCCATCCAGGTCATCTCCAGCAATGCGGTTCCACCATCCGTTCAACCATTGTTGTTCAGATCGTGCATCTCTGATCTGCAAATCCTGTACTGTGGCCTGTCCATTTTTAAAGGATAAGACTTTGGGTGACATCCATTCACCAACGATAATGATTTCAGAAAAGCCATCCTTATTCATATCCATCACAAAAGCATCACTTACTAAGCCCAGCTTGAAATGAGAAAGAGGGACAGATGTAAAACTACCTTTCCCATTATTTAGTAGTATGAAACTTGCATCTGCGGCAGGAAATTCATTAGGTGTAGCAGTTCCGCCTATAAATAAATCGAGGTCTTTGTCATTATCAATGTCCAATACTTTTACACAGGAACCATTGGCAGTTTCTGCAGGCAATGCCGTTTTACTTTGTAAAAAGTGACAGGTTCCATCATTGATATATAACCGATCCTGTTGCATCATAGTATTTTTACGTTGTGAAAAATCTCCACTTACTACATACAGGTCAAGATCCTTATCGCCATCAGCATCAAAAAATACAGCATCTTTATCTTCATAGATTGAATCCTGTACAAAAGCATCTGTCCGAATCTCACTAAACAAACCACTTTTTTGTTGCAGAAAAATCTTACCAACCTGGTTTCTCGCTCCTCCCAGGTATAGATCCATTAATCCATCTTTATTGATATCCCCTTTAGCTATTCGTGCACCCGAATACGAATACTGATAAGGAAGTAAAATCTGACGGGCAAAATCATTGGCGTAATTTTCTTTGTGTGTGTAGTGTAGTATATCTGGGGTTTCCTGAAACAGACTATTATCTATGGATGTATGTACTATGCGTTGGAAAGCATACAAATCATAGCTAATCTCTATAGTTTTGTTTACTACAGTAATCGTAGAATCCTTCCATTTTCCATCCGGCCATTCAACATGAATTTTTACCGGATTATGATTTGTTCCCAACCCAAAGTGCAACACATCAAACATAGAAGATTGAAAGCCTTTTACAGGAGAGACTTCCTGGTATTGTGTCAGAGAATCAGAGGTTACATAAACTTTGGTATGTACTCCAAATGGGTTTTGCTTCGGGCCTTTAATTTTAATCTTTAGAAAACTACTTTCTGCCTGTTTATTTGGTTGGTTTGCGTCTGAGCTATTCTCTTCGTTTATATCTCTGCTTGTGTTTTTATAGATTCGAGCTTGTTCATTGTTATTATTAGTGACAATATCCAAATCTCCATCATTGTCCAGATCCACATAGACAGCTCCATTGGCAATAGTTGGTTTCTCAAATCCCCACTTTACTGATTCATCTGTGAAGGTCAGATTGGCATTATTTCTGAAAATGTAGCTATGTGTAGGTGAAGAAGGCATTTTATGGATTTGTTCCATCAGTGACTCATGGGGCTGTCCGGCAGAAGCTTTCATTTCTTCATCAGCTGTATACTTGATAAAATCAGAGTTGGTAAAGTCTTTCACTTCTCCATTGGTGACAAACAAATCTTTCCATCCATCATTATCAAAATCTGCAAACAAAGCTGCCCAACTCCAGTCTGTATTGGATATACCTGCACTTTGCCCAATCTCGCTATAGGAAACTTTGCCAACACTATTGTAACTCGAAATATTTACAGTTTGATTAAGATGTAGCATATTCCGCATATTCTGATGCCAGAATCCATTGGCGAGCATAGACTGGTAATTATTCCAGTTGTCAGGAAAGGCCAATAGCTTTTGACGAAGATTATCTTCTGGAAGCATATCCAGTGTAAAGATATCGGGTCGGCTATCATTGTTTATATCCGCAATATCCACTCCCATTGTAAAACGGGACGTATGGTCCAGTGTTTCCTGTAGCATATCCTTAAATGTACCATCACCCTGATTGATGTAGAGATAGTCATCTTCCACATAATCATTGCCCACATAGATATCAGGTCTGCCATCCTTGTTTACATCCGAAATCGCTAGTCCCAATCCAAAACCCAGTGGATTACTTTTAATACCCGCCTCAGTTGTTACTTCTGTAAATTTGCCATTTTCATTTTTGAAAAGCTTGTCACCAGCATAATCATCCCGTTTATTCCGCATCACAGAGGCATCCGGATTGCGTTCGTAACTCCTCAGATTATGGTTGAGGATAAAACAATCTAAATCTCCATCCAGATCGTAATCCAGAAAGGCAGCTTGTGTAGTATAGCCTGAATCATCCAACCCATATTCCTGTGCTTTTTCAGTAAAGGTCAGATTACCATTATTAACAAACAACTGATTGCGACGTTGCTCCAATCCCAGATTTCCAGAGTAACATACATAGATGTCCAGCCAGCCATCCGAATTGATATCCACAAGACTTACTCCCGTTTTCCATCCTCCTTTTCGGCCAGTTACCCCAGCAGCCTGGGTAATATCCTTAAACTGAAGATTTCCTGTATTGAGATATAATATATTGTCAACCATATTTCCTGTAAAATACAGGTCTATGTTTCCGTCATTGTTAAAATCTCCGGCAGCTACCCCACCTCCATTATAGAAATACTCATAGTTCAGGATATTGAGTGCTTCTGTCTCTGTAAGCTGATTAGCAAAAGTGATTCCTGTATGTTGAGAGTTCTGTTGTATAAATAAAGCAGATTTCTTCTGTTTCTGGCAAGCAAGAAAAGACACACATAACAGAACGAAGATATAATGTAAAGCTTTCATTCGGAATAAAATCAGGCTGTATAGTTTGTTAAAAGTGGTTGTATTGATTAGCCTGATCGGCATAAACTTTTCTAAGAAGAGGATTATCCGGGAGACAAACAAACTTAAAATATTTGTATAGAGCATTTATAATCAAAACAGCAACCTACTCTGGTTGCTGTTTTGACTTACTTTATATTCCTATTTTTTAATAACCAAAGTTTTGTTTCAAGTTTGGATTGGTATCCAATGCACGTTGTGGGATAGGAAACACGACAACATGATCAGGGGATTTAGCTGGTTTCTGATCAAACGGTTCCAGGAAAGTACCAAAGCGAATCAGATCGTTTCTTCTCCATCCTTCCCAATACAGTTCATGCCCTCTTTCTTTTAATAAATCAGCTTCAGTAACAGAAGACAAATTAGACAAGCCTCTGGCATTTCTTACTTGATTAACAAGATCTGCAGCAGGACTTCCACCTGTGCCACCTCTTAATGTTGCTTCCGCATTCATTAACAAAGCATCAGCATAACGAAAGAACACATAGTCGTGTCCACCTTGATCTATGTTACCAGGCTCTGGAAGATATTTAATAACTCGTATTCCAAGTTTTTCATCTGAATATAACAAATTAACATCAGGTGTAAAAACCAAAGGACTACCTCCTCTATCTTGTAGATTATTTCCAGATGGGCCTTTTTGTTGTCCAACTAGAAAGCCAGCATTGTAACCGAGTTTGTCTGTCATGCCCGGATATGCACCACCCAGACGGTCATCCTGAGCCTCAAAACTTCCATAAAAGTCAGCAAGAGTAGTAAAGCCATTCCAACCACTAGGTGTTTGATTATAATGCAATGTCATATAATAACGACTACGCACATCTGCAACAGGGGCTCCTTTCTCCTGTTGTATTACAAAAACTAATTCTTTTGATAAGTTCGTATTGTCCCAATGAAAGTTATCAAAATATTCGCCTTGTGGTTCTAATTGAAACTTACCCGAATTAATAATTGCATTTGTATGCTCAATTACCTTATTCATATCAGCAGGAGCAAATGTATAAGGACCTGCGGGTTGTTCCGGATTTTGTTTAAATACAGCTTTATTAAGATAAACTTTTGCTAAAAGAAAATGTGCAGCTTCTTTAGTAGCTCTTCCCGGAGTTGCGTTACTACCAGAACCTATTGTTGGTAGAATAGGTAATGCAGTTTCTAAATCCTGAATAATAAAATCTGTAGCCTCGCTTCTAGTTAGCACTTTAGGGTCTACATCAAACCCATCGCTTGCTTCACGGAAAGGAGCTTGTCCGTATAAATCAACTACATAGAACATGAAGAAGGCTCGTAAGAAACGTGCCTGAGCTTCAATAACGCTTCCGTCTTCTGTAGCAGCGATAACTTCAGTAGCCCTAAATACACCTGTATTTATAACATCCCAAGCGTTTGTTATCTGATTATGATTAGCGTCCCAAGTATGCTGATGTAAACGTCTCCAAGTTCCAAAATCATCCCAGTCAGTACCACGGGTAGGCCCCATCATCTCATCTGAAGTATGCTCTTCCATTGCATATACGTTCTCTTGAGATACAAGTGGGTTCAATTGAGCATATACGCCATTTAATAACGCAGTTGGATCTAAATTTGAGCCAGAAGAAGATGTGGTAGGCCGATCTAATACTTTGTCGTCTAAGTCGGTACACCCTACTATTCCTAAGAATAGCCCTCCTGCCAGAATTAGTGAAATTTTATATTGTAAAGTATTCATTTTAGATTTTAGTTAAAACTATCAATAAATGTAAGATAGACTCCTAATCCAGCTATCAGAATTCAACATTTACTCCCAATGTAACAATTCTTGGGCTTGGGAAATTAGTATAGTCAATATTTAGAGATGGAATACCGTCAATGCTAGCATCTGCATTGATTTCAGGATCAACTCCAGAATATTTAGTAAACAATAACAGATTCTGACCTGTTAAAGATACTCTTAAACTTTTAGCATATCCTCCTTGTGGTAAAGGAATGTTATATCCCAATGTCAAATTGGATAATCTGACAAAATCTCCTTTTTCCAGAAAACGAGTAGAAGGAAATGGTGCATTTATTCCACTTTCTGCACTGTTAGCAGCATCTTTGGTAACATTAAATCCGTTTTTCAAGCGTCCTTTTGTAAATAAAGCATTAGCTGTATTATTATATACATAAAACCCTGTTGAACCATTAACAAACAAACTTAGATTCCATTTACCATAAGTAAAGTTATTAGTTACCCCAAATGTAAATTTAGGAAAAGGACTTCCTACATATTCATTATTTAGTTCAGTACTGGTATATTGTCCTAATCCAGCATCATTATAGCCAATAAATGTTGGTAGGAAAAATGCATACAATGGATATCCATTTTGAATACGTTGTGCATTTACACCCGATAATCCAGAACCACGAATATTGCCTGTTTTATAAAATCCATTAAAGTTTTGAACATCATTTTTTAAGAAAGTCATATTATAGGCAAGATTCCAACCAAACTTACTTTCTCCACTTTGAAAAATGTCATATGCTACACTAAATTCCAGACCAGAATTTATAACATTAGAAGGCAAATTTCTCCAACGGGAACGAGCTGGAGCTGGAGCTGCATAGAATCCTTCAAAAAGGAGGTCTGTTGTATTTTTGTTGAAATACTCAATGGTACCAGAAAGTCTACCATTCATTAACGCATAATCTACTCCAACTCCCCATGCAGTGGTTTGCTCCCATCTAAGGTTAGCATTAGGTGTAATATCTCTCGAAACAGAAGGAATTGTTTGATCAAATTGGTAACGTCCCACTGTAATATTGGCTGGAAATTCCTGATTTCCTGTTATTCCCCAGTTTGCACGAAGTTTTAATTCATCAAACAAGCCTTCTGGCATAAAGCTTTCCTGTGCAATCTTCCAACCTGCGGCAAAAGAAGGAAAATATCCATATTTGTTATTTTTTCCAAACTTAGAAGAACCATCTACACGAAGAGTAGCAGTTAACAAATATTTATCAAGAATAGAATAATTCACACGCCCAAAGACAGATTGCAGTTCACTTTGGTTCCGATCTGAACCAGCAAAATATGCCTTATTAGATCCATTGTTATTAACCCCATTTATGTTATTAGCATATGGGAATAACTGATCTGCATCAGGCAGGAAAAGTTGTGCCTGAACAAAACTTCCTATATTTTCAAATTTCTGATAGGCAAATCCGGCTACTGCATCAAGAGTACCAAATCCTACTTTATTATTATAACTCAGTGTATGTTCAATCAGTTGAGAACGACGGCCTCTATTTTGAATTGTAGCCCTTCCAGAATTATTGGGAATATCATTAAATCCAGGAATATTACGGAAGATTGAGGTTCTTCTTTCTGAAGTTGAGTTATCAATACCAAAATTGATTTTATAGGATAAGCCTTTAATTATTTTCCATGTAGCACTTATATTTCCTAATGTCCTATATGTATTTGAATAATCATCAATTAAATTCAACATGGCGACAGGATTACGATAGTCACCACTTGGAGTACCAGTCTGTGGATTATATCCATTTGGAGTATAGTACCGTCCTTGATTATCAAAGATAGGATATGTTGGGTTTGCTTGTAATGCAGCAGCAATTAAGTTTCCCTGTGCACCGGCCCCTCCATTTGGAACATAAATGTCCTTAACACCAGAAGTTGTAAGTTGTAAATCAACTACTACTTTATCTTTAAATAAATCATGACTCGCATTGATACGGCCTGTTAGTTTATTTAAGCCTGCTTTTTTTATAACACCTTGCTGATCAGAATAGCCCAAAGAGAGACGATAACGAGAATTTTCATTTCCTCCACTATAACCTAAGTTATAGTTTTGAGAAATACTAGTTCTAAAAATCTGATCCTGCCAATTCGTACTTGCACCACCATTTACACCTCCACCAGAAGGATTACCGCCAGCACGCTCCAAAGCTGGTAAATATTCAGAAGCAGATAAAAGATCATATCTTCGTAAAGCAGAAGCGACACTGGCATTTGCAGAAAAACTCAGACTTTCTTGCCCAGCTTTACCTTTTTTGGTAGTAATGATAACTACCCCATTAGCACCTCGTGAACCATAGATTGCAGCAGCGGAAGCATCCTTTAATACGGACATACTTTCAATATCATCAGGGTTCAAAAAGTTCAATGGGTTTCTGGAAGGTTGTGTTCCAGCACCAAAATCCCTACCGCCCTCAGATACATTTCCACCATCCAACGGAACACCATCTACGACGAATAAAGGACCATTTCCACTTCGTACAGATGTAGTTCCCCGAATACGAATGTTTATACCACCACCAGGTTCACCACTGGCAGGGGTAATTTGAATACCAGCAGCACGCCCTTGCAGTAATTGTTCTGGCGAGGCAATAACCCCTTTGTTAAAATCTTTAGGACCTATTGCAAGAACAGCACCAGTCGCATCTTGTTTACGTTGCTCTCCATAACCGATTACAACAACCTCTTGTAAAGACTGAACATCCGCAGCAAGAGATACAGTAACTGAAGAACGATTACCAACTGCAATCTCTTGAGTTATATATCCTACAAAGCTAAAAACCAAGGTTGTATTATCGCTAGGTATACTTAAGCTATAACTTCCACTTGCATCTGTAGTAGTTCCAGTAGTGGTTCCTTTTACAGATACGCTTACGCCTGGTAAACCAGAACCATCAGCAGCATCTGTTACCTTACCACTTACTGTTTTTTGTGCATATGCAGTTGTGCTCAATAACAAAATCAAAAGCCATAGAAATTTCAAAGGAGAGGATCTGAACGAAATGGATCTATGTCCATCATCGGGCAGATTACCTGATTTTTGTGAAGTACCAATTGTGCTCATAACAAGTAATAAAAGGGGTGATTGATGTGAAAAATAATCTTTTTGACTGTACAGGGTATACTCTCAAAATGATACTTACTTCAATTGTGTCTAAGCATACGTAGTGTATGGTACGCAAATATAGAAAAACCACTATAATTTAAAAAAAAATAAAAAAAATATAATTATTCCCGCTTTTCAGATAAACTTCAGGATTAATATTTAATTTTTTAAATATGATATAGTCATATAACAAAAAATACAAACAAACACTTCATGATAAAGTACTATTCACTAAAAAGATTATTTACCTTTAAATCTGATATTTATGTATTACAGTACTATTATTTATGGACAGTAAGGATAGAATACAAAAAATACATAATCCTTATGAAATATAATTTATCAAAGTCTTACTATAAATATCAGCGTATAGTAGAAATCAGAATTCTTATAAAATCTTTATCTAATTTGTAGAATGAAGGAAGAACAGGGCATATTGAGATTAGAAATTTCTAAATCTACTCAATACTATAAGAAGTTCTGAGAAGGGACATTTCCGAGGATTATAGATGTCAGACTGACATCTATAATCTTCAGAATTGAGAAGACACACAAATAATGAACAAGCCAATTAATTACATTAGAATAGCCTAAAAAAGATCAAAGAAAAGGTAAAACAGTTTTCTGTCTATCTACCTTAGCAGTAGGGGTTTGTGCAAATTGGTTTACACAAAATATTTGTTTGGGGACCTCATATCTGGATAATAAACTTTTGGCTTTTTGCAAGATAAGCTCTTTGCTTTCAGGTGATAGATCCTCTATTTCCAGAAAGAGTGCTACATATTCTCCTAGTTTTGGATGAGGCATTCCTTTGATAAAAAATCGCTGATGCAGTTGCATATCGGTAAGAATATCTTGCATTACTTGCTCTACATGTTCTGCCTGAATTTTTACTCCACCAGAATTAATTACGTTGTCGTATCGGCCTTTCCAACGAAAAGCGGTATCTGATACTAGTTCTACGACATCGTTTGTTATAATGGGATCATTATTTAGTGAGGGCACATGAATGATAAGGCAATTCCGATTATCTGTTTCAAAGGTTACACCTGTTAGCGCAGTATAATAATCATGGTGAGTAGATCCATTTAAACCTCGTAAAGCAATGTGAGATACAGTTTCTGTCATACCATAGGTTTGATAAACAGGTGCTGAAAGGTGCTGAAGCATATCTTCCAGCAGAGATGAAACAGGTGCTCCTCCTATAATAATAGCTTTAGCAATATTCAGAATAGCTACTTTTTCAGAAGCCTTCTCCAGGATAGTCTGAATCTGTAAAGGCACATACGATTGAAAATCAAATCGACTTTCTACAGGCAGATCTGCAACAGGTAACGAGGAAGGTTCCAGGATAGTGAGGTGTAAATCCAGTACCAGACCTCTCACCAGCATCATCATGCCAGCAATGTATTGAACATTCAGATTTATCAGGGCAGTGTATCCGGATTGCAATTTCAGCGTGTTGCCTGTCATAAGAGCACTGGCAGCCATCTGCTTTCGGTCTAGCTCTATGGCTTTGGGTATACCTGTAGAACCTGATGTATGGATAGTAAACGTTTTTCTGCCTGTCAACCAATCATAACAGAACTGCCAGGCAATACTTTCATATTCTGTCAGTTTTTCAGACAAAGAGCCTGATCGTATTTCTTCAAAGGATACAGTAACCTTTGACTGATAAAATGTGACACTACCCATTAGTAAGAACCAAAATATTTTATCAAACGCAGTAAGTTTCTCTTTTCAGTGATTAAAGAAAAGCTGTCTGGCAAATCTGCACCAAAAATACCGGATAAAAAAGTTAGTACCCACAAACAAAAAAAGCCCTGGTTGGGGCTTTTCAATTAAATAGTATAGAATATCTCTTCTCCAAATATATTAATAAATGTCATGTCCGATTATACGCATCTCCAGATCATCTGCCACGTAGGCAACTTCCATAATCATATCTTTTACTAAATCCTCTGTGCAATGATCAAACAAAGCAGCAGCAGCCACTTTCAGAAAACCTTCATGAATCATCACCTTACTGTAGTATAACTCCTGATTCAGTTCCAACATAGCCCGGTGATCAATTTCAGGGCGTAGTGTGCAAACTGTAGACATAAACTCAAGCATAGTACCCTGTGGACGATCAATCAGATATCCGGTTACGCTTTGAAAACGATCTCTGTTTAATGGTACAGTAATAATCGTGTTTTTGTATGAATACTCTACAAAGCGGCCATCAATTTCAAGTGCCAGTTTTTCCATGGTAGTTGTTAAGTCCATAAGCGAAAGTGTTGAGGATGAATACTTGGTACTATTGACAGGTAAGGTATGCTCTCTATTTCTTTATGAAAGGTTTGCTACAGCTAAACCGATTTACAACTATAGATACTAAAACTATGAAAAAAGTAAACGCAAATCTGCATTTTTATGAAAAAAATTATTTGTGTAAGATTATACCCACAAAAAACAATAAAAATTACATAATAGACTCATTATCAGAGATAAGATAAAAAATGTATTCAGGAAACCTATTTTTTTTTATTTCGTATAACCAATAAATTTTAAAATTGCACCGTTTTATAACATAAATCCCCTTCAATGCCCAGATTTTCTACAATGTAATTATTTTCTGCTATTTTATCTTTTTGTCTTTAGCATCCAATTCTGAAAGTTAAGCTCTGGCTTGCTTTTTGTCTTAGAGTGCATAGATATACTGAGCATTGAAGTCACTATAATTATACTATAATTCTAGCAAAACGAATATCACATAAATAACCTCGAGATGTCTTCACAATCATCCTTACAGAACGCAGACGAAACCAACAATGAGTTTTCCCATGGACTTGACAATGGGAAGCTGGATCTGGAAAAGAAACACTACGAAAGTTTTCTGTCCAGTCAGGTATTATATAATCAGTCTATTGAAAAACTTCAGAACCGGAAAAGCGAATTAGCCAGACTGGAGACGGAGTTGCAGGAAGCTCAAAAAGAATCAGCTCAGTGGATTGAGAAATCCCAGCAACATACACATCATATACCATTGAAAGAGCAACAGGCAGACCGTCTTAGAGATACAGCGAACAAAGCAGGCATAGAAAAAGAACAATTACGTGAACTTCGCAAAAATACACGTAATGATAATCCGTTCCTGATAGGCTTGTTTTATGTACTTGCCGGATTGCTGTTCATTACAGGTGATCTGATTATCTCTAAAGATATTGTAGCCTATGCCTTTGGATTTAAGGGCTTTGAAGCATGGAGCTTTGCAGGTGGTCTTGCAGCCTTATCACTGTTGCTCAAACCAGCCTACGAACGGCTGATCGAACATTACTATCAGGAAGGCAAATATAAACGATATATCTACTTTAAGATGGTATTGCTGTTTTTTGCTTTAACTACTATGGCAGTTCTTGGGCTTTACCGATATGATGCGTTTCGTGTAGACAAAATGAAAGCATTTTTAAACAACGAAGCTACGTATCTGCAAAGTGGTGCCGGAACCAATAGCCCTACTCTGATAGCTAAACTTGACAGCTTGCGCAGACAACGTATTCAGTTGAATGAGGAATTGTTGAATGATCCCTGGGGAGCGTGGTCTTTTGTGCTCACAGGTATCCTATTTGCGGTATCAGGAGCGGTTTGTCTGGGTGTAGGCACACCTATTGTACAAACGTACTGGAAACGCTGGGTACAAATTCCTATACGTATCGGACAAATGAAACGCCTGGAGAAACGTACTCAGAAAGAACTTGAGAAAGTGGAAACACAACTATCTCAGGAGAAAGCACAGAAAGCCATAAGTGAAAATCACCTGGCTATGTTTTCTAAACCTGAAGAGCTGCAATCCGAAATTAAGACGGTTCGTGCTGAGATTCGTGATCTTACAGACCAGCAAGGTTTATACGATGTAGAGAGAAGAGTTTCTCAATACAATGATGGATATGTACGGGGTAAAGTAGAACAACGTACTGAACAACGCCCTAATGGCCACGTTGATATTGTAAACGCCAATGGACAGGCCGTTCATTCATAGATTAACTATCTTTTTATATACTATCGCTGTCTGTACAGGCAGCGATATATTTATTTCTTTCTATCTAATTCAGTAAAATTTCTGCACATATAATGAATATGAATTTTTTGACTAAAAGCATTCCTGTAGCAGGGCTTATTCTGCTTACAGCCTGTGGAGGAGATTCTGACAAAAAAGCAGCTCCACCCAAACCTATTCAAAGTATTGTATTTCTGGATAAATCAACAAGTGCGGGTGGCGGATTTACAGAATTTGCACTTCAAAAGTACAATCGGACACTCAAAAATCTGGTAGCCACTAATATCAGAAGCAAAGGTGATCGATTGGATATCTACTATATACATGAAAATACAATCAAAGCAGAAGCATTCAGTGGAACCAGCCAGGCAGCTGTAAGTGAAGACACTACAGATATGAATCCTACTGATAAGGAAGCAATTGTCAATGACTTTGAACTTACCTTACGCAAAGAAAGAACAGAATTTCAGAATCAGGCACTTAAACATCTACTTACTGAAAATGCTACTGCCACCAATCAGCAAACAGATATCTGGGGGACACTGGAGGTAGTAAAACGGATTGCAGATACATCATCCATAGTGAATGTATATTACCTGAGTGATATGATTGAAAGTGCCAAAGGTACTAATCGCCGTGATTTCCACACTACTCCACCACAAACCCGTGAGCAGGCAACAGAGTGGGCAAAAACAGATGCAGCGGTACTGAAAAAAGACTATGGTTCTATCCCGTATGACAAAATTACTATCCATTTTGTATTGCCATTTGAACCTACCAGTACCTCAAAAGAAAACAATCCGAATGTAACCTATTACTGGGAAACTCTCTTTGAGTTGTTAGGATATAAGAAACGTGTAGAAGAAATTAATTAACCGAACGCATCATTAAAGAAACGGGCATGAAGAAAACTAATCTTCATGCCCGTTTTTCTTGGTGGAATTCAATGCTTATACTTTTCCTACCACATACGGATTTGTTGTAGGTTCAGGGCTTCCCTGCTCATCCTCCAATGTAATCGCAAAAGCCTGTGCCTGCAATGGAATAGACTTCATCGTAAATAGTCCTTTTTCCTGTGTAGGTGCAAACATGCCGGCATCCAGTTTTTTATCTCCTACAATGGCCCACAACTGATATTTCTTCCCTTTAGGCAAAGGAGGAAGCTTATTGGCTGCAATGTACAAATTGCCTTTTTCAGGATGCCAGTACAGAATTACCTCAGCATTCATTTTAGGATCTGTTGTCTGCAGATTCACTACCTTGTAGTCGGGATTACTCACAACAGAAGCCGTCATCATGGCTGGCTTCATTTTTTGTTCAAGCTCTTGATTGTGCAGAGCCAATTCAGTCCGTTCGGTTGTTATCTGAGCCAGCTGAGTTTCAGTTTGCTTCCATTGGGAGAATAAATATATATTACCCAAAATACTAAAGCCGAGCAAAATACTTGCGGCAACAGCCCAATAGCTAAACCGATTTTGTTTCTGGATATTTTCTGCATATGCAATCACATCTTCAGAAATAAACGTTTCTTTGTCTTCTTCCTCTGTTTTCTCTATACTAAGAAACGGACTGGCCAGAGAGGCTTTTGAATCATTTTCTTCTGCTTCCAGAAAATCCAGTCTATTCATCACCTTATCTTTCAAAGAAGGAGGAGGTGTTTGTGCAAACTGAGAAGCATATGCCTCTAAGGCACCGCGTATAGATGCAATCTCCTGCCGAATAATCTCGTGCTCATCAGCCAATGCCTCTATTTCCTGATTCTCTTCCAGAGAAGTCAGGCCTAGTACATAACTTTCAAGTATACCAGACGATATGTAAGTCTGAATGTCCAATTTAATTTAATTTAACAATAACAAGTAACCGATGATTTCTCTTTACTAAAACGATCCTGAGTGACAACACTGTCCTGTAGTTTAACTCTATTCAGACAAAAGAAGTTATGGGAAGTCTATCTTCTCATCAATAAGCTCCCTCAGGTGACTAATTGCCATCTTTACACGTGTTTTAACCGTACCTAATGGCATATTCAGTTCTGTAGCAACTTCACTTTGTGTGTATCCTTTAAAATACAGATATTCGATAATCAGACGATGTTCAGGTTTTAGCTGAAGCACATACTTCTCCAGTCCGATATGGTCTATTTCCTGATTAACATTCGCCTGCTTATCTACCATACTTACGTTTTGGTCTACATCCTGGATTTTGGAGTTCTGTTTAAAATCCTGAGAACGCACCTTATCAATAGCCGTATTTCTGGCAATATTTAATATCCATGTAAACAAAGTACCTTTTGTCTTTTCATAGGAAGAAACATTCCTCCAAATCTTAACAAAAGCTTCCTGTACTACATCTTCTGCAATTTCTTCTGATTTAACAATACGTAATACGACCCCGTATAAGGCTCCCGAGTATTTATCATACAAATACTCAAACCCTTTACGATCATGCTGTTTTAGCATGACTATCAGTTCGTTTTCTGCTATAGTAACGGATCGTGACAATGCTTCCTTATTTCGTGATGGGTGAAAATACTGGATATATTTCGAAAAACAAATTGGATGATAATTCATTATCAATATATGATAGTTCATCAATCAGATATTTTATCTAATCCAGTATGTTCCGAAGGAATACTTCATATATTGTATACAGTAATTATGCCTACTTATTTATGTGCACATTACTCATCAATTTCTGGTACTATACTTTTCTTATGTAGTTATTATCCATCAATTGTATCTCATTCATTTCTATCATCTCGCGTAGTACTTCCAACACCTCACTCTCATTTGCAACAACCAGACTACGAATAAGTTCGGAAACAGGCATTGCATTACTATTCAGTAATTGCTGTATCTGCACTCTGTACTGTTGTGTCTTAGCAGGCTTTTCACTTTTTCGTTTTTGCGAACAAACATCACAGACTCCACACTCTGTCTCTATGTATTCCCCAAAATACTCTAACAACTGCAAGGTACGGCATCTTCTGTTTTCACTTACATAGCGAATAGCAGCCTGAAGTTTTTCTTCATCTCTGTTTTTACGCCATGTCAGTTGTTTCACATCCAATGGAAGCCGGGCAGCCTCATGCCGAACAGTAGTAAAGATAAGCTGAGGTTTATTTTTCTGTTTCTCATAAATCAGCACATTTGACTGATGCAGATACAACAATAACCGCTCAATAGTAGCAGGATCTGTTTGCAGGTAATCGGCCAGCTTTTTCTCAGAGATCATTGTAAAATTATTAAAAATATCTCCTCCATACATTCGCAGTATAGTCTTGATCAATGGATCATACATACTGTTGGCTACCTGAAATTCATAGAGTCCTTTTTTGTCTATAGTAAACAGAATTTTTGACGGATTGTTAAAAGCCTCTGTCAGTTGAACGAAACCCTCCTCTTCCAGACGCTTTATCGCATAAAACGTTTCCTGCGCCGGTAATTGATATGTTTTACAAAAGTCCTCAAAATCAAAATCATAACTAGCCAGATACCCTCCACCGGCGGCCACCTGAAAATAATTCGCTATTGCCTGATACACCTGTCTTAGCATATCTATAGATGGATAGTTTTGTTCCAGAGCAGTCTTCATATTCTCCAGATCCACTTCATTATATAGTGCCACAGCATAGGCTTTCTTACCATCCCTCCCAGCCCGTCCGGCTTCCTGATAGTAGCTCTCCAGGTTAGCGGGTATATCTATATGAATAACAGTTCGCACGTCTGGCTTGTCAATCCCCATTCCAAAGGCATTAGTGGCAACCATGACCCGTGTCCGATTTTTAATCCAGTTGTCCTGTCTGGCAGCGCGTTCTTCATTTGTTAATCCTGCATGATAATAGTCAGCTCTGATCCCTTGCCGACTCAGCCAGTTTGCCAAATCATGTGTCCGTTTGCGGCTACGTACATATACTACAGAGGAACCAGGTACTTTCTGTAGTATATCCACCATTTTTCGTTCTTTATCTTCCAGTGAAAAAACAGAATAGGATAAGTTCTCTCTGGCGAAACTACCAGCAAATATAGAGGCCTCGCGTAAAATCAGCTTTTCAATAATATCTTTTCGTACTTCCTCTGTTGCAGTTGCTGTTAATGCAATGATAGGAACAGCAGGCACCAACTCACGTAGTTTGGCAATTTGCAGATAAGGAGGTCGAAAGTCATATCCCCATTGTGAAATACAATGGGCTTCATCCACGGCAATCATACATACTTTCATTTGCCGGAAACGTTCTATAAATATTTCTGTACGAATACGTTCCGGAGAAACGTACAAAAATTTTACAGAGCCAAACCGACAATTATCTAGTGTAATATCAATCATTCGCCGGGTCATACCCGAGTAGATGGCTGCCGCATCTATTCCTCTTCTTTTCAGATTTTCTACCTGATCTTTCATTAAAGCAATCAGTGGTGATATCACAATGCAAACACCCTCCATTGCCATTGCGGGTACTTGAAAACAAATAGATTTCCCCCCTCCAGTAGGCAGCAAAGCCAGCGTATCTTTTTTATTCAGCACAGACTGAATTATAGGCTCCTGAAGTGGTCTGAAAGCATCATATCCCCAATATTGCTTTAAAATGTCATGGATTATAGCCATGTATCCTCAATAAATCTGTAAACACTACAATAGACTACATCAAAGGTAGGAAGGAAAAAACAAAAAATGGAAAAGGACAAGTATCAAGATTTTGCGAAAATGAAAGAAAAGAGTATTCAAAAAAATATTCATAAGCTGAAATATTTGTTCCTGACCAGCATATATATAATACTATGTAACCACAACTTCACTGAATTAAAGGTAGTTGGCGATTGTATAATCTTTTATTTCATTTCTCCTCTCCTGAATTTATTCAATTTCTGCGCCTTTTCTGTCATCACCTCATTTTATAAAAATGCGATTTTCTGTAAAAAAAGAGAATTTCTGCGGTCACTTTTGTCAATTTCAGCGGATATATACAAAAAAACTTACATCTGTAATTTATCTGTCATATATAACCATTACTACCATGTTATTCACATCCACCTCCCAATTAGCAGCCTCTTTGCTTCAAGAAGAAAACATGTTACAGGAAGCACAACAATTCGCAGTAGAAAGCGGTGTAGACTTTCCTGTTCACAGTAATATCATCAGCCACCTGATTGCCCTTAAAGTACAGGGAGAAGAGAAGTTTCATGTAAGTCTGCAAAGACGTGAGATTTTCCAGAACAAAATTCAAAAACAAAAACAAAGCTTGTCTACTCTGCATCAGACATACAACAAGTTTCAGGAATTATACAAAAGCTATCAATCTATGATCCGGAAGGACAAATAGTTCATTCTTACTTTTTGACAGATAAAACAAAAACTTCTAAAAAAATTTAGAGAGTATCTGATATTTTCCATAATATTGCACCCCGCTTTCGTGAAGAAAGTGTTCGATTCGGGATGTAGCGCAGCCTGGTAGCGTACTTGCATGGGGTGCAAGGGGTCGCTGGTTCGAATCCAGTCATCCCGACTGAAAAAGCCTATTAAAACCGCTTAAAACCTAGTTTTGAGCGGTTTTTCATTTTAGGGCTTTTGGGGTTATTTTTGCTTTTCTCGGGTTATTTTTGTTACTTTTGTTACTCCCTTGTTACTCGGAGGAATAGAACAAAGACATCTTAATCCTTAGTCTTATGATTACGATCCGTTACAAACCTCTCAAAAATGGAAAGTATTCCATCTACCTTGATATCTATGTTCAGGATGCTACAGGTAAAATGAAACGGGAATATGAGTTTCTAAAAATTTATGTATCCGAAGACTATAGTGTAAAAAAGCGTCTTAAAGAAGCAGATAAAGAATCCGTCTTATATGCAGAAGGGATAAAAGCTAAAAAAGAACTAGAGTTCCTAAATGGCAATTATGGTCTCATAGAAAAGAAAGCTGACTCACAAGCAGACTATCTCACCTTTCTGACAAGAGAGGTTAAACGAAAAACTACAAATGTAGATTACAATCTTGCTCTTCTGAAACATACTAAAATCTTCTTAAGAGATAAGCAACCAACCTTTGCTGAGATTACCCGTGACTGGTGCGAGGATTTGAAAAGCTATTTACTTAAAAATGTAAGTCAGAATACGGCACGAGCTTATCTTCAGGCGTTGAAATTATTTCTGAACATTGCCATTGATAAAGGGTTCTTGCTAATAAACCCTATGCAGAAAGTAACGCTTCCCAAACTCCAGGATGTTGAGCGTACTACATTAGACATAGATGAATTGAAACTCCTTATCCAAACTCCAACCAAGTTTGGCTATCACATCCGGGAAGCATTTCTCTTTTCCTGCTTTACAGGATTACGCATTTCAGACATCCGATTACTCAAATGGTCTGATATTCGTGACAATAGAATTTATTTACGCCCAGCAAAGACTTCCGAAAAGATAGCCATTCTCCCTCTCACTGAAAACGCCAAAGAAATTCTCAACTCGCTAGAAAAAGAACAAAACAACGATCTTATATTTTACAAACTAACTATCAATAAAAGTACCTTACGCAAGCACCTGACTCGTTGGGGCAAGGAAGCTGGTCTCAAACAACATCTTCACTTTCATGCAGGCCGACATACCTTTGCAACTATTGGGATAAGTAATGGGATTGACTTGTATACCATGAAAGAAATGCTAGTTCATTCAAAGATTGATATGACAATGGTATATGCTAAAATTGTAGATAAGAAGAAAGTGGAAGAAGTTGCTAAATTTCCAAAACTGCTCCTCAAGTGATTCTATTCAATCAATAAATAATAAGAAAAACAAAAAATCCAACCCAAGTTGGGTTCAGGTTGTGTTTATATTACCTATTTGTTTGATTCTTTTGTGGCAAAACTAATCTCTGCCATAATGGAAAATATCATTCTATTTCCTATTCCGCTTTCACAAATACGGGAATTGATCCGAGAGGAAATGCGATTCGTACTCCAGGAAGAATCTAATCAGGTTCACTCTTCACAACCCGAACCAAATGAGATCTTAACAATTGATAAAGCAGCTCAGTTTGTCAGCTTAGCAAAGGCAACTATCTATGAGTTAACCTCAAAACGACAGATTCCTTTTTTCAAAAAGGGTAAGAAATTGTATTTCTCTAAACAAGAGCTACAAACTTGGATTTTAGCAGGGAAAAAGAAAACGACAGCAGAAATAGATTTGAAAGTAAAGAAATATTCAAAGAACAAAACTATCAAGTAGTTCTATAATAGGTTCTCAATAGAAAAATATATGGAAAATTTGGAAGTATTCCATAAAATCAACTGACTATGGATCAGAAGACTAGAGCCCCTACAATGACGATGATTATCAAATACTTACGACTATAAAAATCGCAAGCATTTTTTCTCACCCTACAATTTGCCATACATCTGTGGCCCTGCCAATACATTCAAAAGTATTACTGCTCCAGAATCTGCCACAAAAAATTTACACAGGAAAAGAAGATAAGTCAATGTCCGTTGGTCATTACCAAATCAGAGAAGGAAAACAAACTGATATTGCACCTGGTGATCGCTTTTCCTGAGCCTGAATGGAGCAGATCAATATGCTTACAAAGAGTCACTGGTAGATAGTTACCAAACGCAGAGTGTACAGCAGGGAAGAATGGATAGAAAATACTATCAGTGAATCATAAAAGTGGCTGAGGGTTTTACTTTGCAAATGGCGCTTGCGATTAGTAAGATACTCCAAGAGGGCCATTGATGGTACAAGCAATGATGTCAGAACTGAACCGCTGGCAGGATCCTACTAGCCGTGGAGGAGTGGTATGGCATTTGACGATGGTTCAGGCGAAAGCATTGTACATAAATAAGCTCGTTAATAACTGATATTCCTTATTTCTGAGACATTCTAATAAGATGGCTCAATTATTAATCTTGAGCTACCTTGTAAATCACCTATTAAACAGTATTCCAATTTCTGATCGTTTTAATTGAACTACCCCTCTTCCTGCCAAGAACATAATTTTCGCAGTACTATTATCGTCATGAAGCAGTCTACCTTTGAATTTGGCCCCGTTGGATGCAAACCAAGTTGACACATTTTGACTAATATATGAATATAGCAAAGTGCGTTCATTTATGTCAAAATTGAGAAACTCTGTTGTGCTATCTTTTACCGTTTTATACTTTGAATAAAAATACTCTTCAACATTTTTCTTTCTTCGTGGCAATGACTTTGGTTGAATTCTGTTTTTATAATTTATCGATGGATCTAATAGTATTTCGGTTCCTAGATAAACCACCGTACAATTGTATTCCTGCTCAAACAATTTAACTCTTTCTCTTGTTAGTGCATACTGTGCATCAGGAGTAGAGAAAGGCGCTACCACCCGCCATAGATTATAAAATCTACTTGCATTCTTTTTTTTAAATTTCTTCTTGTTTTCGATACCTGTGCTTGAGGCATCAATAATGAACACAATTCGGTTCTCTTTCTTGTCAATATTAGAGCTTAAAAGGATTGATTTAGCAGTATGCATTCCTTGCTGATCAATTATACCACCATCTTGTAGATGCAAATAATAATTGATACTCTGCTGTGAGTAATTATCTCTTTTTCGGGCACGAAAAGTAGAAGATGATAGTGCAAAGGGTATTCCACTGCTTGCCTTAATTCCACTCGCAAGTGGAATTTGGTTTATGTCATCTGGAGATGGTAGTAACTGAGACCCAGTTAAATAATGCGTGTACTCATTTACACCCCAATAATTCAATCTATCAGGGGTAAAAGGTACGAGTTTATAATTATCGATATTTGTTGTATTGGCAATCAGAAGAGGCATATAACATTTTTCTCCTTTTGGTTTAAAAACGTCACCAAGCATAATTTCATCAGCAGTAGTATATGTTGTATCAACAGGATGCAAAAAAGGCCATGTCCTAGATTCAATGAACTCCCTATAGCTCCATCCTAAATAACCTGCATTTAAACGATTAGTCATGATCTTATCTGACTTTGCAGCTCCGAACCGAAAAGTCAAGATTAAAGGTATTTGATATTTATAGTAACGAAAGTCTGACCTATTAGCTAAATATTTTTCATAAGAGTTAAAAGTCGAAAAACTTTCAATTGATTGAGTTTGCGTAGCCCATGATGGTAAAGATTTATTGTAGTCAGCTATTGCTTTTATATATTCTGCAGTACTATATTTATTCTTTTGATAAAGATAAGCAATATAAGAAGACGCACCCCAACCCCCACCAGAAACAGTTGAAAAATAGTCAATTTCATTTAAGACGTTACTTTCAGGATAATTATCTGTTGAATTAATCGAAATTCTTTCCATCTCTAACATTATTCCTGTTGTAAATGCCGCTGCTCTTGAGCCACCACCACTTGCACAAACAATAACTATTTTATTTTTATTTTGATTGTCACGGTCATTGGGTGAGGCATAGTTACTTAGATCAACTAGCTGGTCTCGTTCCGATGAATCAAATGATTTCCAGGCAAAGCCGTCCTTATTAATTTTTACCGTTTTGCAAGCGGCTAAAGTAATTAATACTATGATTAGAGCCAGATTTCTAATTTTCATATAAGTTTGGCATAGATAAAAATTCTGCTGTTTGTACTATTTTATGAGTTACAGATAGTTATAAATCAAATAGCTTATTTTGCTCACAGCCATCAACCATTTTTACGTTATTTTAAGACAGACACCAATGTGTGATAAATATTGGGATACAAAAACGGATGTAATTTGTTATTATCCAATACCTCAAATGAGGTATTTTTAAGCTATAGATCGCACCAGAGCTGAAGAGCGAAGCGAATAAAAATCCGTTGGTTCACTATGATCGGTGCCTTAGATAAGTAGCTACCATCCTTTAGCGGTTTTATATTCGAAATAGAGGTTGACTACTTTAAAAAATATGATCTGTAAAAACCGACTTCGGAGCAACTTCAGCCGTCTCATAAACTCGGATGTAGATGGAAAGTACTCACCAAGGATTCCTTTTTTGTTTCTCAACAGCCGTAAAAGCACATAATTCCGTTTCGACAGGATAGCCGATCTTATAAATTTTACATATTTTTTAACAAATTTTTTACGCTTTTTTCAGTCTAAAAACTTACCTTTTGGGAATTTCCGACTTAGGAGAATACCGTTTAGCAAGATGTTTATTACATGGGGTTATAGGAGACTGTTGATCGTATTTTCTGGAAATCTGTGGATTAATCTAGGTAAGGAACATAAAGAGAATACGTGTAATGAATCTGAGTTCTGTATTTTCAGGAAAAGCTGATTAATTTAAAGTAGGCTATGCAGTCCGGCCACTGAAGATTTTAGGCCACAGAAGCCTGGGAAAGTTTGGTTTTCGGACAAACAGGACAGCAAGCAAGATGAAATTTTGCTTCCAATGTAAATGCCCCGCAAACATCTCCTAGTATAAGACAGCAAGTTTGTTCACAAAGAAACTTTTATTCGCACCTTTTTATTTAACTATACCCTTGGAATAGCTTAGTATGCAACTCTAGTATAAGAAAGTTTGTGGATTGAGTCTGGCAAGTCTATCCAGTTCCATTGGCGTAAAATCACTTTTGCTATCTATCCATATTTCCTTATCAGCTTTTTTATGACTGACTACATAAAAATCGGTGCCGAATAAGATTCGGTCTTGAAGCTTAGGTATAGTCAGGCATTCTTTCAAAAGAGTTATTATGTTTAGTTCATGCAAAGTGAAACTGATATCCGCATATACATTGTCATATTTCATAATACAGTTGCGGATAATTGAAAACCAACTCGTGCTTTGCCATAACTGTTGTATATTCTTCGATACATAATCAGGCATAAAAGGGTAGGTCTGAGCTGAATTGGACGCAAAAAGATTGTCAAAATAACTTTTATCATTGGTTAAGTATCGATTCCATTCATTCTCTCCGCCAAAATGGCCGAAGCACATCTTGAGCTGACTTAAATCATGTTTCAGAGGAGTTTGCGAATTAGTATATCCGAATAAGGATAGTAACTCTACTGTAAAGGCGTCGAGAGGTTGCAACAAGCTGTAATAAGTTAATACCTGCCTCAAGTAAGGCTCTTCAAACAAACATATATAATTAAGTGGATGGGTAAAATTGTTAATAAAATCCACGTTTTGGAAGGAATAAAGTTTAAGAGGCTGTCCTTGTGAATCTTTAAATACAGGATGGTAATTCCAGGTCTGTTGCTTTAACCCACGATAGAAAATGATTCCACGTATAGCATGCGTAACAATAGGAATACTGTTTTGACTTGCCCACAGAAATAGTTTGAGCAAATGCTTATCAAAAGGATAATATCCTAAGGCTGGATAAATCTTGATTCCTGTAAATCCACAATTATCAAACAACCCATGAATGATATCATAATAAGCAGGTTGCTCAGCCAATCTCCGAGGGTCTGCAAATACGAAGGGAAGTAATTGATCTCTTTTTGGATGAGTCCTTTTAAGTATTCTTAACTCAAGTAATTGGGAATAATAGCTTTTTGAAACTCCCCCAGCTGCCATGTAGGTCATATCCATTGGCAGAATTAGAAAGCGGGTGCCTTCAGGGTAATAACTAATCAGCTTTTCAAATATACCTCTCTGTGAAGCATGTAAAGCAAAACGCCCAAGGGTGTGGTAACGTTGAAATAATTCCCAGGTAGCAGGCCCCGGGATCTTACGTAGGAATTGTAGCAAAAGCAACAGCAATTTACGGCCAGAAGGGATGACCAGCAATCCAAAAGGAACAATCAGAATCTGAAGTAAGAACGGAATATATTGCCTTGGATAATTAATGCAGATAGTTAGCCATTCTATATCAGTAACCTTGTAATTCAGATACGATATTAACAGCAATAGAGCAATACAGGTAATTATTGTGCTTATCATCCGGGCAATAAAATACGTAACCGGATGATGCAGCCATAGTTGATTGAAAGCAAATGGCAAGTCGCGGGCTATCTTGTCGAGTATACGGGGTATATGGTACTTCCGGTGATGTGAGAGTAACTTAATCAATGGAAGCACCAGTGGCAGCGAAATCAGATAAGGAAAAGGCCATGGAATTATCTTTTTCCCTAACCAGGGAGGCACATGCTTTCCAGTGAAAATATGTGCATGACAATTATAGATCGGAAGGTTTTTGGTGTCTGTTATATTTGGCATAACCAACGGCATAAGTTTCTTAATACACTAATTTTCGGCGTTTTTCCTGGTAAAAAGAGTCGCTTTCCAACCAATTTGAAACTGAGAAAAGTTATATTTACCACTTGTCAGGTTATCAAAATAACTGAATCTAAGAAAAATCTTATTGTCCGGGTTCGAAAAAGGAAAATAAAACAGGGTTATTTGAGTGTTAAGCAGCGACTCGTATCCATTGTTCTCAAAAGGAGAATCATCTGTGAGCTTTTGCCGCAATAGTTTAGCAGAGCATTCCATAGAGAAATTCTTCATCCGGACAATGGAATAACTTACTTCTGGATAAAAACTGAACAAAGTTATATCCCGCTTGAAGATACTATCTGCATTGACAAGTCCCATTTCGACTCCAGCATTGACATGCACTTTTTGATTTGTACCAATACCAAAACTGACGATATTGGTCTTTAAACCAGCTTGCAGATAGGCTATCTGGTTAAGGTAAGTTCGGTTGACAGTGTTTCGGGCCTCCGGAGTAGGAAAACCGTTAGTTGAATCCAACTGGGCAAAACGGCTGTCGTACTTTGTAAGACGAAAATATGGCCTGACAAAGTTATGAAAGATAATATTTGTGTTTGGCACGTTGCTGGTATTGCTGATGAAGTTTCCACTGATCTCCGTTTGTAGAATTCCATTTGGTTTTCTACCTAATAACCCAAGCAGATCAGTATAGATGCTTACATCAATCAGTTGATTGATGGTGGACCCATTTTTGATCTCAAAAGTTTTTGATTCTTTTGAAAGGGTAAAATCATTTTCAGCCGGATAATAAAATTTGCCTGTGTAATCATAAGTTATAACTGCTCCTACTTGGATAGTTTCATTACGCCGGACATCTTCAAGCTGGAGGACATCGGCTTTCCTTTTGAAAAGCCTGGGCAAGCTGATATAGTATAGTGGTAGATCTTGAGCAGCATCCGTATCCTTTTCATTGCTATGCTACTCAACGGTTAATACGAGCAACCAGTACAGTCCATCGCAGCCTAGTCACCCAAGGCTTTCTACGAAATGTTGCCCGCAGTGATAATAACCCACATGGCTTTCTGATTGAACGCTGGAAAACACTTGAGAATAAAGACATTAAAGTCGAAAATCATTGATGATCTCCAATCAGCTTATCAAACAACTCTCTATTTCCTATAATCCTTTAACCTAGTAACACTATGAAAGCCACACATCCATCTTCTCATCTATTACAACAACGCAAATTCCTGATTGTATTACCCTTGCTGGTCTTTCCTTTTCTAACACTACTGTTTTGGTCATTGGGAGGAGGTAAGACTGATTCATCTCAAAAAGAAGCGGATTCCTTTGGATTCAATATGCAGTTACCGGAACCGGCTTTACTAGCCAATTCTGCTCTGGATAAAATGAGTTATTACAATCAGGCACAGATAGATTCTATCAAGCGGTTAAAACAGATTCAAAACGATCCCTACTACAAGCCTGATAGCAATAGTCATACATCTATAACTACTTCAGAATTGCTGTCTCCATCTATTCAGGGATCTTTCAAACAGCAAGCCATGAAAACAAACATGAGTCCCACTTCTAGTGAGGCTAAAGTGTATGACAAGATAAATCAACTCAATGCGGTATTGGCAAAAGATGCCTCTACACCTATGACGGATGGTAAAGAATATCAAGACAATGTTTCTACTAATCCAGCCCTATCATCTTCCGTTACAAATACAGCAGATATTGAACGACTGGAAAAGATGATGCAAACCGTCAGTGAGCCAGCAGAGGAAGATCCGGAAATGACACAAATCAATGGGATGCTGGACAAGATTCTGGATATTCAACATCCCGAACGAATGCAGGAAAAAATCAGACAGGTTTCTGAGCAAAAGGCCAATCAGGTATTTGCTGTTTCTTCGTCAATGGATACAAATCCAGTTTCACTCCTAAGTAATGTCGTACCAAGCCAGCAAGTAACCCCTAGTTCTAGTAATGGATTTTACTCTCTCAATCCAGAGCCACTAACGGAGCAACCAACAACCTCAACTACTCTGTCAGGAGCTATTGAAGCTATCATGGCGCAAAATCAGCAATTGACCAATGGCTCAACAGTAAAGCTTCGGCTTACTCAACCGATTTATATCAATGGCATTTGTATTCCCAAAGATCAATATCTCTACGGCATAGCTTCTCTGAATGGAGAAAGGCTGGAAGTAAGTATCAAAAGCCTTCGGTACCAAAACCTTCTTTTTCCAATTGAATTATCGGTTTATGACACAGATGGGCTCAAAGGTATTTACGTGCCAGGAGCCATTACCCGAGATGTAGCCAAACAATCCACCAATCAAATGCTGCAAGGCATTAACCTCAATACAATGGACATCTCTTTGGGCGCACAAGCAACCAGTGCAGGTATTGAAGCGGCGAAGAACCTGTTAAGTCGCAAAGCCAAGCTTATCAAAGTCACAGTAAAAGCAGGCTATCGGCTTTTTCTGCATGATGAAAAGCAAGGACAATAAGTAAATACACTATTATTAATACTAACAACTATGAAAACTATTCATCTGGCTATCATTAGCCTATTACTAATCTCTAGTAAAGGATTGGGTCAATCTACCTCTCCTACTATTCTGACTTCGTATCCACTTTCTGTCACACATCAAAAAACAACCACACTAATTTTTCCCTATGCAATTAAAAGTGTGGATCGGGGCAGTCAAGATATTCTGGCACAAAAAGCGAGTGGCGTTGAAAATGTACTCTGGATTAAGGCAGCTCAAAAACAGATGGAGCAAACCAATCTGACTGTTATTACAACAGATGGAAATGTATATTCCTATCTCGTTAACTATGCCCCGAATCCAACAGTTCTCATGCTTTCTTATCCCGCATCCAATAAGCTATCAGAGAAGGTTCATTTTTCTGAAATGCATTCCACTCAAGCACAGTTAAAATCAACCTGCCAGCAGATTCTGACTAGAAAGCAACTATTTCATCGAAAGAAGGATCGTCGCTTTGGCATTAGTCTTCATCTGGAAGGAATTTATATTCAGGGTGAGGTACTTTACTGTCGTATTCGACTACACAATCAGACCGCCATCAATTACACAATGGATCAGCTTCGTTTTAGCATCCACGATCAGAAACAGGCAAAGCGTACAGCCACACAAGAGCAGGAATTATCTCCGATTTATATCTATTCCTGGGCTGACTCTACAGAGACCATCAAAGCTCACTCTGAACAAACCTGGGTGATTGCATTAGACAAATTCACCATTCCTGATCAGAAATATGTATTGATTGAGAGTAGTGAGAAAAATGGTGGACGACATTTACATCTTCGGATAAAAAACAGAACCTTGGTAAAGGCTATCCCAATAGCCAATTAAAGCAACTCCTCTAACAAATAGCACTCTAGCGTTAGAAGAGAAATAAGCAGCCTAACAACACATGTATACTTAAGTATTTCAACTCTCAGACACTTACTACTATGCAAACAGAACATGTCTCAAACCGTGTAGAAGCAGACTTGAATCAGTGGAAACAGAAAGAAGAACGGTTTAGCCAGATGTTTTCTTTTACTGTAACGAGCAATCGGGATTTCTTAAAAGAGAAACTCCAATACTACAATCGCATTGCAGCCAAATATAAAAACTCTGACAATCCGGAAGAAAAGCTGGCGATTCGTATTTTAAAGCAAGAACAAAATCGTATTGAAAAACAACTCTATCCAAACTTATGGTTGCGTTTACTACGAAAACTGACTGTCGAACCTATCCAACAAAAATATATTGCTCAGAAGGAAGAGAAACAGATAGTTCAAAACACAGAAGCTTTAAAAAATCTGATTCACAAAGCTGGCTTTGGTCAGGTGGTTCCACAAGTAGAAGAAAGTATCAAAAAGGGATTACCCGAATTTAAAATCCCTGTGTCCTATTATGTCAGTGAAAAAGAACGGATGAATTTCCAACTATCCTTTCATAAAGATACAAATGGGCAGTATCAGTTTGAGAAGTATCAGGCGATGCTTCAATCTGACAATAAGTCTGTACAAAATCGTCAGCAAACATTCCGGCCAAACAATACAACTACTATTACAGCTAATCAAGCCTATAATCTCTTATCAGGCAGAGCACTTCAGCTCGAAGCGTCCAAACTAGAGGCCAAACAAGATAAATGGCTGCAGCTTGATTTTACAGATAAGGATGCGATGGGTAATTATCGAATGAAAGAATTTCGTGCAGATTATGGCTATGATTTAAAGCAGGTACTGAAAGAATTGCCTCTGGAACAAAAGCAAAACCAACAGCTAATGGATAAGCTGTTCACAGAGCTAGTAAATGGCAATCGACAAATGGTTTTTCTCCAGAAAGGAAATCTGGAACAGAAGTATTTCATTGAAGCCAATCCTCAACAAAAGTCTATTACGCTTTACGATGCCCAAATGAAAAAAGTAAGCCTGAGTTCTGTATTGGAACAAAAAAATGAGAAACGAGAAACACAATCAGCTCGAATAGCCAAAACGATCCAATTGCAGCCTGGTAAAGCTAAGAGGAATGGACTCTCACTTGGTTAATGCCTACAAGGGATGGATACATTGGAACCATTATCTGCCTTTTTTACAGCTATCGAAAAAGATCCACGCATTAGCATTACACATATTGGGATTTATGCTGCTCTGCTTCAGTTCTGGAAAATAAATCACTATACAAATCCTATACAGGTATTCAGCTACCAGATTATGGATATAGCCAAAATCTCCGCTTCGGCTACCTATCACAAATGTATTCGGGACTTGAGTGCCTTTGGCTATATCCGTTATGAACCATCCTTCAAACGGAATCAGGGTAGTAAAGTATATTTCTTGTTTTAGGGCAACACCCATAATAATCTTCACCTCCTTTTGACTTTACCATACCGAATCCTTTGAGGAATTAATAGCAAGACTTTCGCGACTGGAAGATATGTTATATGAGTTACATAAAGAGCTGATCAGCTCAAAAGAATATTCTTTAAATAAAGAGTAAATAGGAGGTATTGAACTAGCCATGCAGCTCACTGGCCTCGCCCGCTCTACCATATATAATCTAACCTCTGAAGGTAAGATTCCTTATATGAAACGTCTAAATCTAAATAAGATCAGCAACGATCAACTGGAAAGTGACTTCAAGATATTTTAGTTGTTTTCACCTCTACTAACTGCATATAACCTATCATATCAACCAACAATAATGATACTACCAAATTTGCCTTCTTGTAAGTACAAACATTTTGCATTTTAGAGTGAAAAATACCTCAAATAAGGTATTGCTGACAATAGGGAAATAAGCTAATATTAATGAGGTTTATCAATTGGGATGAATAAAAATTAAAAAGCAGAGTCCAAAATAAATGAGTCCACTGTAGAAATAAATGGAAACTTAAAATAGATTAGAAATTACCATCCTTTCAGTTGTAAATAACTTTAACAGTAATTCAATGAATACCAGTTTTGAACATTATATCTTTTTAGCAGAACCGTTTGGATTTGGACCAATTTCTTCAAGCATTGCTATTGCTCGTCAACTAAAAATACTTGATCCACAAAAAAAAATCATTTTTATGGGTTCTGGAACGTCTCATCAATTAGCAGTCAAGAGTAATATATTTGATGAAAATTATTTTGTCGAGGATATGTCAGAATCTTCATTTATCGAATGTAATAGTGAAGTAAATAGTACAAATTGTCTCATTATAGCCAATACTTATCCAAAGGCGGTATTAATTGCAAAACAGGCAGAATTTAAATGCGTTTTTATTGATACATTATTCTGGATGTGGAATCAATTACCAATTAAAGCTTTAGATGTAATGAAATATTTCATAGAAGAATTTCATTGTACTGATGTTAAATTAGACAGGTTTGGTTTTTCAGACATTTTCATGTTAGTCCCACCTTTAATTGACGTTGATGTTCCACCACATATAGTTAAGCATCCGTTTTTATTGGTGTCATTAGGAGGTATTGACTCAAGCTTATATGATTTTCCTGTGTTCTATCAAAAGTTAATTGAATACATTTCGAAAGAGAAAAAATTGAAGCAATACAATATTCTTATTTGCGGTGGAGGCAATAAATTTCGTGAAAATGAATTTAAAAAATATGAAAATTCACAGCTAATAATTACATGTTTAGGTCCTCACGAATACATGTCAAAATTGAGGGTTGCAGATATTGTTCTTTCAAGTGCTGGATTACACGGATTCTATGAAAATTATTTTTTAAAGAAGAATGTAATGTTTTTACCACCGCAAAGTTATAGCCAATACTTACAGCTAAAATATATCTTAAATAATTTTAGTAAAGTAATAGGAGCAAACTTTGAAAATTTAGAAATGTCGCATAGTTTGAGAGAAAACATGCCGGAGCTAGAAAGGATTAATGAAGTTAAAAGAACCAATAAATTCCTTATTAAAGATCCTATATGGAAAAAATTTTTAAATATTTTCGAAGACTTCCATACTGGAAAAATACAGACTGACTGGAAAAGTGAAAAAAATAAGCTACAAAATTCACGTCTTGGTCCTGTACTTGTGGCAAAAGAAATACTATCTCTAGTCTAAATATAAGTAAAATGCTTCAATATACGAGATTAGGATTCCCTCATATTCCTGCTTCATGCCCTAGCATAAGCGCTGATAGAATGTCACTTTGTGATATTCGTAATTATTTAAAAGATTTAATACCAGAATCTACTATTCAAACTGCAATTCTCTCAATAAGAGAACGATGGTTAAATAACCCTCATAAGGTTGAACCTCTTACTGAAATTCGTAAAATACTAGATTCCATACGATCTATACCTAGAAGTGAATGGCGATTAATTTGTATGAACACATTTGTTCAAGTTCTTGGGCAGCCAGAAATTTTTGCAACATTTTTAGATATGATTCGTGATTCATCCCAGCGCCAAGGCACTCAAGAACAAGCATTAAGCGAAGCTTCACGGAAGTCATCCAAACATGCAGTTTATGGGTGGTGTGGCCAAACGCGGCTTATTCTTTCTAGCACAGAACATAACAGCAGTGTAGTTACTGCTGAACACGGCGTTCAGGAACTATTAGGTAAAACACCTGTTTCAGCGTGGTCACTTAGCATGCATATTTGGCAACCAAACCCAAATGCTAAAGGATTTTTATGCGGGCATCGAACCTTGCAAAACATAATTACAGAACCACCACATTCCCACCCTTTTGACTTTGCATCTGTAGTTGTTATAGGAAAAATTCATCAATCCATCTATACACAACACAGATCAGAGCTCTTAGTAGATAAGAAAAAGATTGAATTCCAAAAAGGTCGATATGATGGTATAATACTTGAACATGTGCATGGTGTCTGGCCTCCACATGCTTATTCTGAAAAAAGTTCTGTTTCTACGTTAGAAGATCGGGTTGAACTGAATGCAGGTGATAGTTATTTTATGTCATGTAATACAATTCATGATGTTCAAATTGATGCATCTGTTGCCCAGCTTCAGCCCGCAATTACCCTATTCCTGCGGTCTGAGTCATTCGTTAAACCACATGTTTATATGTCATCTTCAATGGCAGATTTTCATATTTCACATCCTAATTTAAAGAATCAGGGATATCCTTTACTTGAAAGCGACTGGAATCAAAAACTTGAACTAGTAGCAAACTATATACGAGGTAAAACTACTGCGTTGAATTTGAGCAACATAGTTAAATATGATAACGAATATGCTTTCTTTCACATATAAATCTGAGAGTATTTAAGATGGATACTAATAGAAAATTTGGAAGTCGGCTTTGTGTAATTGGTGATCAACCTACCAAAATTGATCAAAATCTTAAAGAATCTGTAAGTCATCTCGCTAAAGAAATGATTAAAGCAGAGATTGGACTTGTGCATCATATAATCAAAAATGATTTGATAGATCTCATAGCGGAGACTATCAAAGTGCAAGGTGGGCATGTTACCAATTTCGAACTGAGTACCTCTATTCAAAATACAAAATTCTTAGATCCAGCTGATGAATACTTTTCTGTTGATAGTCTCCATGAATGTAAGATGCGTATGTTTCAAAACTCTGATGGTCTCATTGTATTACCTGGTGGTGTTGGTACACTTGAAGTGCTAATGGAATATCTCACTTGGCTACAAAGAATCTATCAGTCAAAACCAGTTTATCTGATAAATCTTGATGGTTACTGGAGTTTATTAATACAACTATTTGAGAATATGGAAACTGAACAATTTCTTCCATATAATTTCAATTCGCGCTATGTATTACTTAATAATTTAATTGATGTTGTACCAACTTTCCAGAGCACCTATATTAATAGATAATGAATAATTATTTGTGAAATATGATAAAATTCATAAATAAAATAGAGATAAAACGAATTTGCGTTTACTGTGGCTCAAGTACAGGTAAAAACCCAATATACACAATGGTAGCAAGTCAACTAGGCAATGCAATTGCAGCAGCTGGATTAGGCCTAGTTTATGGAGGTGGAAGTAGTGGTTTGATGGGTACAGTTGCAAGAGCTGTAATAAATAGAGGAGGTTATGTAACTGGTATAATACCAACTTCATTAGTTAATGTTGAAAATGCACTTTATGATATCAATGAATATATCGAAGTTAGCAACTTTCATGAGCGTAAGATGCAAATGTTTAAATTATCAGATGCATTTATTGCCTTGCCTGGTGGCCCTGGAACGTTAGAAGAGATTGCGGAGCAACTGGCTTGGTCATATCTTGGTATTCACGAAAAACCTATTTTTATTGTTAATACAAATGGTTATTGGAATCCTCTGATAGATTTATTAAAAAAAACGCAAACTTATTTTTGTCATAATCGCAACAATAAAGCAAACTACATAATAGTTAAAGACCCAGAAGAAGCTATTAATATATTTTCATCAAATAATTAGAGTTATATCTTAAAACCATGTTCATATTAACATCAAATCTTCATAAGGCTAGAGAATACCAAGAATTTGGTATAGAAGTCAGATTAGGGCCAGAAGTAGATGAAGTCCTAGGATCTATAGATGAAGTAATTACATATAAAATATTAAATTCAGTATCCTTTACTCTTGTAGAAGATACTGTTCTCGAAATAGAAGGACACGAATTAGTTGAAACTAAATTTAAAATAAAAAGTATTCCAAATAATAGTGATGCGTGCTGGATAACTTCATTAGGATATCACGATACCATGTATATATATGTTTATAGGGGTATAATAAAAGGAAAAATAGTTGAGTCTATTTTTGAACATGAAAGTTCATTTGAACCATGCTTTATACCTATTGGCGCAGATATTACATTATATGAGTTAAGACAGAAAGGTCTAAAAGAGAAATTTTCTGCAAGACGGCTTGCTGTAGAAGCATATCGAAATTCGAATCCGGTTTTTTGTAAAAAAGTTTCTAATATTCCAAAATGGGAAGGCAAATATCAAAGCAAAAGAAGTGGATATTAGACTAGATTATTTTTTAATTAAATTAGAATTATGGGTCAGTCAAATAGCTTTTTATATGAAATAAGACCTTCTCAAATTTATAAGCCGGTCGATGATCTTTGGGTAATAACAACTTTCTTTAATTCTCAGAATTATGTAACAAAGCATAATAACTTTAATCTGTTTATTGATTCTTTAGAAAAAAGTTGTATAAAATATTTAGTTATTGAATGCGCCTTCAATGACCAGCCTTTCATCTTACCCAATTCTCCTAATATTCTGAAAGTCCGTTCCAAATCAGTATTATGGCAAAAGGAAAGGTTGCTTAATGTTGCAATACAAGCATTACCTAAAAATTGCACGAAATTAGCATGGATCGATTGTGATATTCTTTTTGAAAATGAATCGTGGATAGTAGAAACCTCTAAGCTTTTAGACACCTATCCAGTAGTCCAACCCTTTGAATTTGTAATTAGACTACCTAAGGGTTGTTCATATTATGAAGGAAAAGGTGACCAATGGGAAAGTTTTGCATCTGTTTATCAAAAGCGTTCTAATCAATTACCAGCTTGCGATTTCAATTCACATGGACATACAGGTTTTGCGTGGGCAATACGCAAAGAAATAATAACAAAAAATGGCCTATATGATGCAAGTATATCAGGTAGTGGTGATCACATTATGGCACATGCTTTTTGTGGGGACTATTATTCAGACTGTATGACTCAAATCTTTGGACAAAACGATTTTGCAATTAAACACTTTTATGAATGGGCTCAAGCTATTTATCAAGAAATCTCAGGTAAAATAGGATTTATTCCAGGTACAATTCTTCATTTGTGGCATGGAGATATTATTAATAGACAATATTTGAAAAGGAATCAAGAATTAGCTCAATTCAAATTCAATCCATATGAGGACATATTTATAAATTCTGAGGGCTGCTGGGAATGGAATGATAAAGACTCATCAAAATATAATCTACACCAGTGGGCTATTCAATATTACTATAATCGAAAAGAGGATGGTTAGAAATGTATATACTATTCCTATAATATATAGGTATGTTCAACAATTAACCTATAACAAATTAGAATGGCCTCTGCAAATGACATACTTATCAATAATGTATACGAACAAGTAGACAATATTATTAGAACTGTTCATTCAACATCGCCCAAAGCTGTTGTCATTACACCATCAACAGGTAGTCCTTATTTATTCAAAGCAATTGAAAGCGTTTTAGCACAAAGCTTTCAAGAAATTTTACATCTTATAGTTGTAGATGGAATAGAATATGAACAAGAGGTGAGACTAATTTCTAGTCATTTTAATAGTGAGAGATGTAAGATTGTAACTTTACCATTTAATACTGGTAAAAAAGGTATGAATGGACACCGCATCTATGCTTCATTCCCTTTGCTTGTAAACTCTGATTATATTTTTTTCCTTGATGAGGACAATTGGTGGGAATCAGATCATGCTAATTCTTTAATCACTCTAATGGAGTTCAGCAACATAGATTGGGCCTTTTCTATGAGAAAAATTTATACTTATGATCAAGTATATGTAGCCGATGACAATTGTGAAAGTATTGGTGATTATACACCATTTTCCGGTATAAAGAAAAAATGGCCAAGCTATGTTGACACTAATTGTTATGCCTTTAAAAGAAATACAATAGCTCAAACCGCACATTATTGGTATCATCCATTACGAGCAGATCGTTATTTTTTTCACCAATTGATTGTTAATTTCCCTAAATACTCATCTTCTAAAATGTACACACTAAACTATAGATTAAAAAAACAAGGTCCAATTGCTCCAGATTATATTCTTGAGGGCAATCAGTACATGAAAGATAAATATCCATGTGGTCTTCCATGGGTGTTATAAGGCCACAAAAAAATTCAGACAGCGAACAAATTCACCTATCCGATTAATTTTTGACAAGCTCAATATTATAGATTTGAATCCTTTCTCTTTGTAATTTTAACTTTTAATTGTTTTCATTCATTGAAGATCCCTGTGTCGGCTCCCCTGTTTTCAAACAGGTTTGAGATAGAAAATTTGAATTAATGACGTCCACCCAAATTTAAGACCGGTCAGAAGTGGAAAAATCGGCGGTGTTGAATAGTTGCGATTGCTCGTCCATCTGGCAAGGTGTGAGTCCTTTCAATGAGCTGTGAGGCCGGAACTGGTTGT
>NZ_JASJOR010000044.1:0-53943 GCF_030068545.1 Xanthocytophaga flava
ATAGGACTCAAACGACTAACGTTGGATTTTATTGATTTCTTTAGTGAATGCATTCAAACTTTTATCAGATGGATACAGATCCAATTTACTTATCATCAATCTTTTATAAATTTCCTCGGGTAGAGTAGATTGAGACAAGAGAATATATACAGTTTATTTAATTTAAAATTTGACGATTTGATTACTTTTTACCCAGGCCCTTCCAAAGTGTATCCGCAAGTACGACAGTACATGCTGGATGCCTACGATTCTGGTATTCTGAGTGCCAATCACCGTAGCTCTGCTTTTATGCAGATCTGTGAGAAGACACTTGGCTTGTTACAGGCAAAACTCAACATTCCAGAAACCTATTCTGTGGTGTTTGTCTCTTCGGCTACGGAATCCTGGGAGATAATCGCCCAGTCCTTTACCCAAAAGTTCAGCCACCATTACTATAATGGAGCATTTGGACAAAAATGGTATGAGTATGCTCACAAGATTGTTCCGCAGGCTACTTTTCAAGCATTTGACAGCAATCAGAATCCTGTACTAACAGAGGTTCCAGAAGAATGTGATGTGATCTGCCTTACAAAAAATGAGACTTCCAATGGCACACAGCTCCCTGCTGCATTTATTGAATCTGTAAGAGCAACCTATCCTGATAAATTACTAGCAGTAGATGCTACATCTTCTCTGGGAGGAGTGGCACTCAGAATCGAAGAGGCAGATATCTGGTTTGCTTCTGTTCAGAAATGCCTGGGTCTGCCTGCTGGGATGGGTTTACTGATTGTTTCACCCAAAGCATTGGAACATGCCAGAAAGATCAGCGATAAACGGTTCTATAATAGCTTCTTGTTTATGTATGATAACATACAGAAGTACCAGACCCATTATACTCCCAATGTATTGAATATTTACTTGCTGATGCGGGTGTTGGAGTCAGTAGAACCGCTGGATAGCATTGCCGACAAAATCCGGCAACAGGCAATACATTGGTATTCATTCTTTGATAATCATCCTGTACTAAAACCATTGATACAGAATCCGCAAGTTCGTTCGGATACCGTGATTACGATTGGTGCTACAGAGGATAAAATCACCTTCATAAAACAAGCTGCACAGAAGGAAGGCATTGTGTTGGGTAATGGATACGGTGACTGGAAATCCAGTACTTTTCGTATTGCTAACTTTCCAGCAATTACACAACAGGAAATTAGTCAGTTGCAAACTTTGCTCAAAGATATTGACAAGTAAGCATTTACATTGTTGTACCAACTTTTTCAACAAACTATCTCTTTATGTTTAATCTAAAAGAAATTTTTTCAGTTACCCTCATTCTTTTCTCTGTAATTGATATTGTAGGTTCCATTCCTATTGTCATTGATCTGCGAAAGAAGAACGGCAAAATCGAATCTGAGAAAGCTACCCTGGTGGCGGGTTTGCTGATGGTAGTTTTTCTGTATCTGGGTGAATCTATTCTCAGACTTTTCGGGGTAGATGTACAATCTTTTGCCGTTGCCGGAGCTATTATTGTCTTTCTGATTGGGATGGAAATGATATTGGGACGGCATATTTTTCGTCCGGATACAGACAATAATACTTCTTCTATTGTCCCTCTGGCATTTCCATTGATTGCCGGAGCCGGAACTATGACTACGATCATCTCTTTGAAATCAGAATACCAGACTCCCAATATTTTAACAGGAATATTACTTAATCTAATCATAGTCTATCTGGTCTTGCGTAGCTCAGAGTGGATTGGCCGTAAACTCGGAACTGCCGGAACAGAAATGTTACGGAAGGTTTTCGGAATTATTCTGATTGCTATTGCCATCAAGCTTTTCAGAGGAAATCTGGGAATCTGACAGATTACAAAGTTACTTACCCTACAAACCATACCATGAATCAACCTGTTTTACTGATTATTGATGCGCAGAAAGGAATAGATGAGGCAACCCATTGGGGAGGAAACCGGAATAACCCCGAAGCAGAAAGGCGGATTTTGCAACTATTAGAGCATTGGCGGAAACAAAAATGGCCTGTTTGTCATGTATACCATGACTCAGCACATCCGCAATCACCCTTTTATCCTGGTAAAGTGGGCAATGAGCATAAGCCCGGATTTGAACCTTTGTCACACGAAGTTGTATTACGAAAGTCTACTACCAATGCGTTTATAAATACTAACCTTGAATTATACCTATCCCGCAATCAGTTTTCTACATTGGTGGTGACTGGTTTTGTTACCAATAATTCCGTAGAAGCTACTGTTCGTATGGCAGGTGATTCCGGATACGCCGTTTGGGTAATTTCTGATGGAGTGGCTACTTTTAATAAAAAAGGGCTGGATGGTCAGGTGTATGATTCTGAGTTGGTGCACACCATCAGTCTGGCCAATATGCAGGGAGAATATGCGACAATTATAAGTACAGAAGAATTATTATCAAAACTACCTGAACTCTACCAATCGTGAGATTAGATACTATATACCTCTAAAGTCCTGATACAAGTAATCATTACCTCATTACCTGAAACCTAACCATACTGATGAAAAAATACGCATTACAGATTGTATTGCTTCTGAGCTTTTATTCCTCTTTTTCCCAGCAAATCATTACCCGAGATCCTGAAATTGCTGCATTGGTCAGCCAGGTATCCAGGGATTCCCTTCAGGCCTATGTAAACAAGCTGGTTAGCTTTGGAACACGACATACCATGAGTGTCACAAACGATAAAAAGAAAGGCATTGGTGCTTCCAGACAATGGGTGCTTAGCAAGTTTCAGCAATTTGCCAGCCAGTCAGAAGGTCGGATTACGGCTATGATTGATACTTGGACACTCAAAGCCGATGGGAAGAGGGTAGACAAAGACCAGGAGATTGGTAATGTGATGGCAACCCTTAAGGGAACAGACCCATCCGATAACCGGATCTTTATTGTGAGCGGGCATATTGACAGTCGGGTCACAGATGTAATGAACCGTACAGCTGATGCTCCTGGAGCCAACGATGATGGCAGTGGTACGGCTGCTGTGATTGAGTTGGCCCGTATACTGGCTAAGTCTAAATTTTCAGCTACGATTATCTTTGTCGCAGTGAGTGGGGAAGAACAGGGTTTACTGGGGGCAGAGCATCTGGCAGAAAAAGCTGTGACTGAAAAATGGAATATAGAAGCAGTATTGAATAATGATATTATGGGTTCTAATAACAGCAATGAGACAAATATCATTGATAATACCCGGCTACGTGTATTTAGTGAAGGGCTACCTGCCTTTGAGATAGACAAAAAAGCTGCAAATATCCGCCAGTATGGATTGGAAAATGATGGCAAAGCCCGTCAGCTAGCCCGGTATGTAAAGGAAGTAGGAGAGCGGTATGTAGAAAATCTGGAGGTAGTGATGGTGTATCGTAACGACCGTTTCTTGCGTGGTGGAGATCATACACCATTTGTTACAAAAGGGTTTGCCGCAGTTAGATTCTCTGAGATGAACGAAAACTTTCTGCATCAGCACCAGGACTTGCGTACAGAAAAGGGAGTGGAATATGGGGACTTTAGCAAGTTTATGGATTTTGAATACCTGCGAAAAAACACCTGTATCAATCTGGCTAATCTTGCCAATCTGGCCAAGTCACCCGGAATGCCACGGGAGGTACTAATTGAGGTAAGTGGTTTGTCTAATTCTACTACGTTAACCTGGCAAGCTCCGGAAGCGGGTAAACCCAAAGGCTATTACGTATTGATGCGGGAAACGTATCAGCCATTCTGGCAAAAGAAATTTTTTACTACTGAACTGAAGCTAGCATTGCCCTATTCAAAAGACAATTACTTCTTTGCTGTGCAGGCCGTCAGTGAAAGTGGAAATGAAAGTTTGCCGGTAATTCCTTTACCCAAACGTTAATAAAACCGATGTTTCTGCTGTGAGAAACTCTCAGAAGTATTAACTTTCTGTTAAATTCCGATGGAGTGATGTATGGGAGCCGGATGTTGCTCTATCTTTGAGTAAGACTTTACATACCATCATCTATACAGACAACCTATTTTAGAACCAAGAAAATGGATACCCGCCGAGAGTTTCTCAAGAAAGCCGCTTTATTGTCTGGAGGTGCCGGACTTTGGAGTGTCTTACCTGCCTCGATTCAGAAAGCTTTTGCGATTGACCCCAAAGCAGGAAGCACTTACCTGGATGCCGAACATATTGTCATTCTGATGCAGGAAAACCGTTCGTTTGATCATGCCTATGGAACTCTGCAGGGAGTACGGGGCTTTAACGATCCCAGAGCTATCCGGTTGCCCAACAAAAATCTGGTATGGTTGCAAACCAATGTTGCCGGACAAACTTTTGCTCCGTTCCGCCTGAATATAAAAGATACCAAAGCTACCTGGATGAGTTCATTGCCACATTCATGGACAGATCAGGTAGATGCACGCAATGGAGGTAAATATGACAAATGGCTTACTGCTAAGCCATCGGGAAATAAAGAATATGCTCAGATGCCTCTTACTATGGGGCACTATACCCGTGAAGATATTCCTTTCTATTATTCGCTGGCAGATGCCTTTACGGTTTGTGATCAGAATTTTTGTTCCTCACTGACAGGAACAACCCCCAATCGTTTGTATTTGTGGACAGGGACAATCCGCGAAAAGCCGGACATGGCTGTGAAAGCGAATGTACGCAATGAAGATGTAGATTATGGGGTGCCTGCCAACTGGACTACCTTTCCGGAACGTTTGGAAGATAATGGCATTTCCTGGAAGATCTATCAGAATGAGATCAGCCTGCCAACAGGTTTTACGGGTGAAGAAGATGCCTGGCTGGCTAATTTTACAGATAACCCAATTGAATGGTTTACCCAATACCATGTAAAGTACTCTCCGGAATTTTACCGTTACCTGCAAAAACAGGAGAAAGTACTGCCAGAAGAAATCAAGGCATTGGAAGCAAAACTTCAGTCACTTCCTGCTACGGGTAAGGAAACCGAAGAAGTACAAAAGAAGCTGGAGGAAAAAAAGCATTGGTTGCCCATTGTAAAAGAAGAGCTGAAACAATGGACACCAGAAGGATATGCCAAATTAAGTCAGCGGGAAAAGAATCTGCACGAAAAGGCTTTTACCACTAATCGCAAAGATCCTCATTACCGTGAATTGACCACACTGAAATACAAGGATGGAGATGTGGATCGGGAAGTGCAGATGCCGAAAGGGGATACATTGTACCAGTTTCGGGAAGACGTAAAGAACAAACAGTTGCCAACCGTTTCGTGGATTGTAGCACCTGAGAATTTTTCGGATCACCCTGGCGCGCCGTGGTATGGAGCCTGGTATGTATCAGAGGTGATGGACATTCTGACCAACGATCCTGAGGTGTGGAAGAAAACTATTTTCATTCTGGCATATGATGAAAATGATGGATATTTCGACCACGTGCCTCCTTTTGTACCACCACATCCTGATAAGCAACAAACGGGGCTGGTTTCCAATGGCATTGATACACGGGTAGAGCATGTAACTATGGAGCAGGAGTTACAACGTAAAAGCAAAAACGCCAAACGGGATGGTCGGGACGGACCTATTGGCTTAGGATTTAGAGTGCCACTGGTTATTGCTTCTCCCTGGAGTCGGGGAGGGTGGGTAAACTCTCAGGTATTTGATCATACGTCTGTGTTACAATTTCTTGAGAAGTTCCTGAGCCATAAGACAGGAAAGAAAATTGAAGAAACCAATATCAGTGCCTGGAGACGCACTGTATGTGGAGATCTGACTTCCGTATTCCGGCCATACAACGGAGAAAAAATGACAATGCCTGCTTTCCTGGAAAAAGATACTGTCATTGAAGGAATACACAAAGCCCGATTCAAAAAGCTACCTTCTGATTTTAAACAACTCACACCAGAAGAGATCCAACAGATCAATCAAAATTCTGCTGGTTCGGATTGGATGATTAAGCAGGAGAAAGGTATCCGTCCATCTTGTGCCTTACCGTATCAGATATATAGTGATAGCCAGTTAGTAGCTGAAAAGAAATCTGTACAGATAACGTTTGACGCCCGGAAGGAGATTTTTGGGACTGCATCCGCAGGTGTTCCTTTTTATGTGTATGCCTCTGGTCTGACTAACCCAGATGCTTTGCCCAGAAATTATGCTGTTAAAGCAGGAGATAAGCTTACAGATACCTGGTCATTGACAGACTTTGACAATCAGAAATACCAGCTTCAGGTATATGGACCAAATGGCTTTTTCCGGCAATTTTCTGGTAACGCCAATGATCCCTTACTGGATATACAGTGTGCCTATCAGCGTCAGGGAGCTAACCTGTTGACTGGTAATGTGGAGATTGTGTTGAGCAATCTGGATAAGAGTCATTCTTATCTGGTAGAGATAAAAGATAATTCCTACTCGGGTACAACAAAAACGCAAGCGCTGGAAGTAAGTAGCTCCAAAAAAGGAAAAGCAGTCGTTGTATTAGATTTGAGCAAAAGTTTTGGCTGGTACGACTTCAGCGTGCGTATTGCTGGTAATGGTGTGTTTGAGAAACGCTATGCCGGAAGAGTTGAAACTGGAAAGCCTTCACAAACTGATCCATTGATGGGACGTGTAGTAGTATCGTAAGCAAAAGTATACCAAACAGGTTCGTTTCGAATCTTGAATAAGAATAAAACCCAAGCCTATACTTTTGAGAAGTATGGGCTTGGGTTAATTTTTGAGAAAGCTTTCTTTTTCTTCTCAGATTCCAGCACTTTTCTTATAGCTTCTTCATTTTTCGCTTGTTCATTTTCAAAGTTGGTTTAAAGTCCAGAACATATCTCTTCTTACCGTCCTGTCACTTTTTTGCTTGCCCAAAAAAGTAACCCAAAAAGGGCACTTTCTGCCGAACCTCCCACCCGCAAAGCCATGGGCTTTCCTCGCGGCAGAAAGATTGCCAGCGCACAGTTACGACCTTCCACGATTATAGTCATCACAACTCTCTTTGTATCATCTATAAGATAATTGTAGGCTTTGTCTTATAACTCAACTATCACATGGACACAAAGGGATTTCTGGTCACTTCAATCGTGTGAGGTAGTGTAGGTGCGTGAGGATAAAAATTCCGCGGGCCTAGCGTTAGCCCTGCGGGGCGAAGCTTTGGAATTTTTTGCCCTTTTTTGCTTCGTTTTTTGGGCAAGCAAAAAATGAAGAGGCCTGTGGAAGAATGAAGTAAGGGACTATAAACAAACCTAGGAAAAGATAAGCACAAAAGTGACAGGGCGATAAGAAGAGATATGTTCTGGACTTTAAACCAACGCAGGAAGAGATCATGAAAAAAATGAAGAAGCTGGTGAAAGTATAATGATTAGGAAAATAAAGAAATAAAGGTTGAGAGAGACTTAAAAGTAAGTATTCTATACAAACCAAGAGACTATACTCTTTTCAAAAACATATGCGATCAACAAATAAGTTTATTCATTGATGGCATAAATAAAACCTACCCCTGTCTCTCCGGTTTCCAATTCAAATTGGGCTAATAGTCGTCTGTATTCTTCACCTTCAAATTCATCCAACGCTGCCCAGTTTTTAACTAATTCATCTGATGAAAGAACATATACGTTTATCTCTTGTTGCTCTTCTATCCCTACATGTTTAAAGCCCGGATACCCTTGCACTGCTCCCCAGCCTTCATTGTATAATTTTCCTCGGATAGTTCCTTTCTGCCATCTTCCCTGAATATGTTGTACTATATGGTGATTGGGTTTATCTGGAGCCAGTGTACCATAAACAATCAATGATTTTTCAGGTCTATAGGTCTTTAGAAAGTTTCTTTCAACTTCAGTGAGATCCAGACTACCAAGTGTCTCTGCACTTACAGTCTGGATGTTCTTTTTATTATTCAGTTCGTTAATTAGTTTATCCGATTGCATAGGCTATGGTTTGTTGTTTCTCTATAGTATTCTATCATCTGGTAGTAAACAGTATGTTCTGCTAACAAGTTATATTACAAGATCTATTCCTGAGATAGTATCACGTTTATACTTTGGATTTGAGTCGACTTAGTGTTTCCTGAGAGAGATTAAGATACGAGGCTACTACTTTATTGGGTAAACGCTGTACAATAATGGGATTTTCTTCCAGAAGTTGTTTATAGCGTTCTTTCGCAGTCATAGTGACAAAGCTCATCAGTCTTTGAGTATTGTGGACATAGGCTCTCTCCAGGTAACTACGATAAAATTTTTCCCAAACCGGGATATGTTCCAGCAAGTGATAAAAATCGGTACGACTGATATACAAAACTTCAGTATGTTCCAGAGCCTGAATAGATTCCAGAGAAGGTTCTTCGGTAATGAAACTGCTGAGTGCTGTGGCAAACTTATTTTCAAATGCAAGATACCGGGTAGCTTCCTGTCCATCGGGCTGAATGAAAAAGATACGCAAACAACCTTTGTTAATAAAAAACATACGTTGGTTTACTTGTCCTGATGGAATCAGAATCTCATTTTTGACAGGTTTCAACGGATGAAAGTAAGCGAGAATATAATCTAACTCTTTTTCTGAAACCGAAATGATTGTACGAATATAGTGGGCAAGCTGGGTTTTACTCATAGCATCAGGTATAATGCAAAAGTAAGCCATTACCCTTTAATCAGCACAAAGTTATACAAAGGTTTCTTTGGCGAGAGGAATTGACGAGGGGATAAACATTTGACGAATAAAGAGAAAAGACTGTCTTAAAATGTGTAAGACAGTCGGCAGATCTATCGTTGGAATCTGTTCTCTTTGATGTGTCGCTTATATTGGATTGATTGCCGACTATTCTCTTATCGCAATTTTTTCAGCCAGTTTCCGGGCATTAGGAATAATCAGAAAAGCAGATACATAAGCTACGGGAGCCATGATAATCCAGGTATTGAAAAACCGGATGTGCCAGTTTTCGCCAAATCCGTAGGTACGCATCAGACCTACAAACGCCATGATCAATGTCATAGGCACTACAACCAAAAGTGTGTTGATGTACTTGAAATGCTTCTTTTTCATTGTATAACTGTGTTTGTTTAACGGAGCAAAATTGGGAAGAAGAAAAATGCAAACCTTTGACCCAGATCAATAAATTACAGCGTCTGCTGTAATGGATACAATTTTAGAAGAGACTCTACTTTGCCGGGAAGAGTAACTCTCTTAACATTAAAAATCTTTCGTTTCTACACTGTTTACTTTAAAATCTAAGTAATTCGGTAGTCTGATTTATGAAAGAAGTCCTTTTTCAAGCTATTGCATAGAATGCCATGTTATGTTGCATCCTTAGTACGTACCTGAAGAAATAAGCATATGGATAGGTTACAAAGAATGGAAGATTACTTACTAATAATCATAACCATTTATAACTCTATCATTCAGACAATTATGAAAACTTCAAAGAAATTGTTCTTGTTTATTTTAACAGTAGGTAGTTTCACTTTTAGTTGTAAGAAGGATGACCCTAATGGGGGATTCTCTGAAGAAATTAACAATATAGTACCTGCTGAGGTCATCTCAACCATTCGTAAACAAGGAATGACTATTTACGAAGGCAAAACCCCACCCCAAATCGAAGGTATTTATTTGTTTAGCGACAACGTATTGTCAGGAAGTACCATTGAAGATGATGAAATTGGTGAGATATATGCGGATTATCGTTATCAGTTTTATGAACAAGACCAAACTACACTAGCCGTAAAGACAAGTTTTCGTGGGTATAATAGGAAAGGGGAACTCCTAAGTGAAGGTATTGGAAAAGGCTCGTTCATCTCTGGAAACAAAAACGTTTTCTCTGTTTTTTCGGAAGAACATACTACTTCCAGCACAGGTGCAACTTCGGTGATTCTGACCATTTATTCTGGTGAATATACGGATACAGGTATCAAAAACTTTCAATATGCGTTTTATATGAAAGATAAAAATGATCCCAATAATGATTTGATTGACATCGGATCGACCCGGGTTTTTAAAGACGGCGATGGAATATCAGAACCAATGAGCAATCTAAGGGTAAGTTTTGAAGAGGGTCTAAAGCGAAATCCTTCACAGGCAGTGATGAAAGAAAACTCAGGGCGTTACTAGTGTAGCCTTGTTTGGCAGGTAATTCATACCTGTAGATAATAACTTGACATACTCATTGTTGAACGAAGCACCCAGATTTTAGGAGTTTGATTTAGGGAAGGTTTAGAAAAATCTTCCCTAAATCTGTAGGTGCGCATCGACAATGCTTAGTTAGAAACACTACCTTGTTATCGTAAATAGTTTCAAACGCCAAAATGTGTTAAATGAGTATCCAGATACTGATAGGCAAATGCCTCACATTCCATTTGGTGTGAGGTGGCTCTGGCTGGAGCATCCATTACAAAATGGCGAATAAGCTGCATTAATCGCAGTTTCTCCTGATGAAAGTCTTTAGGACTGTTAGAGTGTAAGGATTGCTCAGATTTAAAAAAACGCCCCATCGAAAGTTGGGAAAAGGGACGAGGGGGAGTCGTTTTTCCGAATGCCAGTTCCAGCTTTTCAGCACAGTCTGTCAACATTTGGGTTGCGTTTTTTGTACCTGCTTGGGTTAGAGTATAGGGAAACAGCTGATCAAGTCGTTTCAGGAGTAATTCAGCATGGGTTTCGATAAACAAAACAGGCACAAGCTGGTCATTGATACGTTGGGTTTCCATACGGTTCAGGCGTAGTAAAGAGTTTGATGACTCAAAAATAGTCCTCCTGTTGACAGCCCTATGTCAGTAGGTTTTGAAAAGTTTTCTATCTCAATCCTTCTTTGATGTTGAAATAGCTTACAAGCCTCGTAAGAAATATAAAGTATTATTAAACTAAAGTTAGTTTGGTAAACGTATCCTGTAACAGATTGAAAATGGTCAGGTCGTCGGATACTTTACCAAATCCTGTAATAAGCCGTATTACCTGATTGGCCATAAGTGTACCTATCACACCAGGTAGAACACCTATGACACCTACTTCACTGCAATTAGGTACATCTTCGGGATTGGGTGGTTCCGGATAAATGTCACGCAGATTTTTACCACCCTGGTAATTAAACACAGCCAGTTGACCTTCAAATTTGAAGATACTTCCGTATACCAAGGGTTTGTTATATTTCACACAGGTATCATTGACCAGATAGCGGGTGTGAAAGTTATCAGAACCATCAATTACCAGATCATAGACGGAGATAAGATCTTCTGCATTTTCTTCATGGATCATGACTGGATGAACGTCAAAGCGGACATATGGATTTTGTGTCTGCAGTTTTTGGGCTGCCACCTCAGCTTTGAGTTTACCTATATCTTCTGTATGATACAGAATCTGCCGATGGAGATTGTGTAGTTCTACTTTATCAAAGTCAACAATGCCAATAGTACCTACACCTGCCGCTGTTAGATATTGGAGAATGGGGCAGCCTAACCCTCCTGCACCTATGACCAGTATCCGGGCTGTCTTAAGTTTTTCCTGTCCTTCGATGCCTACCTCTGGCAACATTAGCTGGCGACTATAGCGAATAAGTTCGTCGCGTTCAAAGTTTTTCATATGTATGATGTGATGTTAATCTATCCATTATCCCCAGTAACTTCTATCCCAGTCTTTCCACACTGGTTCATAGCCCTGGTCTGTAATGACCTGTGCCATTTCCTGAGGACTACGTTCGTCTGAGATTTCAAATTGTTCCAGTGTGTCTGGTTCTACTGCATACCCACCCGGATTGGTTTTGGAACCTGCACTGATGGTTGTAATCCCCAGTGAAAGGATATGATTCCGAAACTTCTCTGACTCTCGTGTAGACATAGAGAGTTCTACCTCTTCACTAAAAAGCCGATAGGCACAGATCAACTGAACCAGTTCGCGGTCTGTAATAATATATTCCGGGGCGGTAATACCTTCTGCCGGACGGATGCGTGGAAACGAGACAGAGTACTTTGTTTGCCAGTAGGTTTTTTGCAGGTAGTCCAGATGAAAGGCACAAAAAAACGAATCTGTACGCCAGTCTTCCAGGCCTAGTAAAGCTCCCAGTCCAATTTTATGAATCTGTGCTTTACCCAATCTGTCTGGTGTCTCTAAGCGATAGTAGAAATTTGCCTTCTTGCCTTTAGGATGATACGTTTTATATCGCTCTTTGTGATAGGTTTCCTGATAGACAAGTACCGAATACAATCCTTCCGGAATCAATGCTTCGTATTCATGCTGCTCCAGGGGTTGTACCTCAATGGAGATATTGGCAAAGTGGGGACGAAGCAGACGAATGGCATTTTTGAAATAGTCCACATGTACGGTATGATTGGCTTCCCCTGTTACAAGCAGAATATGATCAAACCCCATCTGTTTTATTACAGATGCTTCCTGAAGAATTTCTTCATCCGTAAGGGTACGTCGTTTTACTTTGTTGTCAAAGCTAAAGCCACAATAGGTACAGATATTCTGACACTCATTGCTTAAATACATAGGGGCAAAGAGTTGAATTGTCTTACCAAACCGTTTCAGAGTGGTTTGACGACTTAACCGTGCCATGGATTCCAGATAGGGGAGAGCAGCAGGCGAAATCAGTGCTTTAAAGTCTTCCAGTGTGCGCTTTGAGGAGGACAATGCTTTTTCTACATCTGTCTCTGTCTTGGCATAGATAGACGATTTTACCTGTTCCCAGTCCTGTTTGTCAAAAAGAGTCTGAAAGTTAGTCATCTAAAAAAGCAGTTAAAGGGCTGGAAGCTATTGCATGAGTCACCAATTTGGCCAGACAGGCATCATGGGCTATACGGCCACATTCGGTAGCTATTTTAAAGGCTGTTGCCATCTGAACCGGATTTTCAGAAGCTGCAATGGCTGTATTAACCAGTACTGCATCTGCGCCCAGTTCCATAGCTTTGGCTGCATCGGAAGGCGCTCCAATACCTGCATCAATAATGACTGGAACATTGCTTTGTTCGATGATGATTTCAAGAAAGTCCAGGGTTCTTAGTCCCTTGTTGCTACCAATGGGCGAACCGAGAGGCATCACAGCTGCTGTACCTACTTCTTCCAGTCGTTTGCATAAAACCGGATCTGCATGAATGTATGGCAATACAATAAAACCTAGTTTGGCCAGTTCTTCAGTGGCTTTAAGGGTTTCTATCGGATCGGGCATCAGGTACCGTGGATCGGGATGTATTTCCAACTTTACCCAATTGGTTTCCAAGGCTTCACGTGCCAGTTGGGCTGCAAATACGGCTTCCCGTGCATTGCGTACACCGGATGTATTGGGTAGCAGATTGATTCTGGGATGTTTCAGGTGATCCAGTAAGCGATCCTGGGGATTATGAACATCAACCCGTTTCAGCGCTACCGTGACGAGTTCTGTGCCTGATGCCAATATGGCATCCTGCATTTGTTGGGCAGAGGCGAATTTTCCGGTGCCTAGAAAGAGGCGGGAGGAAAAGGTTTTTCCTGCTATGGTAAGTGGGTTTTTCATTGCTTTTTGTTTACGTTAATGTGATACTAAGTTCTCTGAGTACTTTTCTACATTTTGCTTTGTTTATTTATCCAAAAGAGCCTAGTATTCCTAAGTTTCTTTATTGTCACTATCATCATTTTTCTTGCGGCCCCTTCATTTTTTGCTTGCTTGTATTCATATTGTTTTAAAGTCCAAAACATATCTCTTCTTACCGCCCTGTCACTTTTTTGCTTGCCCAAAAGAGGACAACAAATGAGAATTTGTTGGGCCAGCATGTGTGCCAGCCGCAAAAAAGTCACTTTTCTCCGATCCTTCCTCCCGCAAGGCCAAAGGCCAACCTTGCGGAGAAAAGATTCCCTACGCACCTCCACGACCACACACGATTGAAGTGATCATAACTCTCTTTGTAACTTCTTTGTATTAAATATTAACTCTGCTTTTTCCTTCTGAAAAGTTCATCCCTTCTCTGTCTTCCTGAAATAATTACTGCCTCTTTTTTTGTCCTCCTGAAAGGAGCTCGTGGCAAGACCGGCGACCTTTACGATTGGAGTGTATTTCTTCTCCTAGAAACCAGAGATCACTCTATTTGTCACAAGGTTCTTTCAGAAGGACAGCGAGGGAGAATTCCTTTCAGGAGAACAGCAGCGTGGCTTAATATACATAGTTGCTTTAGTTGATAAGTAGGACTATGCCTGAATCTGTTCTTCATCCAGTAAAGCTCTGAGGTTTGTGACCAGGGTTTCTTTTTCTGCACTTTGTGTGATTAAGCCTGATACGGCTATTCCGTGTACTCCTGTTTTGAGTAAAGCGGGAAGATCTTCCTGTTGTAATCCACCAATGGCAATAATCGGGATAGAAATGGCTCTGGAACGGAGTTGATGCATAATGGCATGGTATCCTTCCAGGCCTAGTATTGGGCTGAGTTTTTCTTTGGTGATAGTAAACCGGAAGGGACCCAGGCCCACATAGGTACATTGTTCCTCTACCCGCTGAAATATATCTTCCAGGGTATTGGCTGTTCCTCCAATGATTTTATCGGGACCAACGATCTGCCGGGCCTCTATTACGGACATATCTGTGAGACCAAGATGGACACCATGTGCCTCTACTGCATGGGCAACATCCGGGAAGTCGTTGATAATCAGTTTCGCCCTATAGGGTTCGCACAAGGCTCTGATGGCAATAGCTACCTGTTCTACTTCCTGGGCCGGCACATTTTTCCAGCGCAGCTGTATCCAGTCGCATCCAGCATCCAGGGCACGTTGAATGTTGCGTAATTGTTCGGCTGGACTATGCCCCTGAGAGATATAATGAAGTTTACTTACCATGGTTGTTATTAGTAGGTGTCTGTAATGTGCTTTAAACTTCTGAATCGTTGTACTGCTTTCTGTGGTTCTGTCCATAGAGTACCCAATACGGCTACACCTTCAAAACCATAGGCTGCTGCCTGGTGTATATTGGTTTCATCTATACCCCCTAATCCAATGCGTTTCGCTTGAGTGGATTGGCGTGGCGGTAATCGAAAATCATTTGATACAACAGCCGTATACCCTTGTTTGGAAATGCTGTTGAAGACAGGGCCATAAAACACATAATCAAACTGCTGAGCTGTAGTATTATAGTCACTAAGTTGGTGCAGGGAAGTTGAAAGCGTAATATCCTTCTGCCGATGCAAAGACAACTCGGTTTGTGAAACTGTTTTTCTATTTGCCTCAGTGTAATGCAGACGTTGTAATCCTAATTCCTCTGCCAGTTCATGGTGCTGATGAATAGTAATCTGACTTCGGTAGGGAAGCGCAATAGCCTGTATAAGCTCTGCTACCTGATCAGCAGACCATTGAGGTTTACGACAGTGAAATACAGACAATCCTTCCTCAAAAAGAACATTGACTATCTGTGCTTCTTTCTCAATAGCTTCCGGACTGGATAGTACAATAAGATCCATAGCTGGTATCATTTTAAACCTGTTGTGGTTCATTTACAGGAACCACAACAGGCCATAGTGAATAACTTACAAGTACAGTTCGCTTCCCTGTTGTTTAAATTCCTCCGATTTCTCTACCATATTCTTTTCTGCAAAGTCACGGATTTCCTGAGTAATATGCATAGAGCAGAATTTAGGTCCGCACATAGAGCAGAAGTGGGCGACCTTGGCCCCGTCAGCAGGAAGCGTTTCATCATGAAATTCGCGTGCAGTATCTGGGTCCAGTGAAAGGTTAAACTGATCTTCCCAGCGAAACTCAAAGCGGGCTTTGCTCAGGGTGTTGTCCCGGTATTGTGCTCCCGGATGTCCTTTTGCCAGGTCGGCTGCATGAGCGGCAATTTTATAGGCAATTACTCCATCTTTTACATCTTTCTTATTTGGTAGACCCAGGTGTTCTTTGGGCGTAACATAACAAAGCATAGCTGTACCAAACCAACCAATCATGGCTGCACCAATAGCAGATGTAATATGATCATAACCAGGAGCAATGTCTGTTGTTAATGGCCCTAATGTGTAGAAAGGTGCCTCATGGCATTCTTTCAGTTGTTTGTCCATATTCTCTTTGATCAGATGCATAGGCACATGGCCGGGGCCTTCGATGATAACCTGTACGTCATGTTTCCAAGCTATTTTGGTGAGTTCTCCTAAGGTCTCCAGTTCCGCAAACTGAGCTGCATCATTGGCATCGGCAATAGAACCCGGACGCAAACCATCACCCAGAGAGAAAGAAACATCATACTGTTTCATGATTTCACAAAGTTCCTCAAAGTGAGTATACAGGAAGTTCTCCTTGTGATGCGCCAGACACCATTTGGCCATAATAGAACCGCCTCTGGAAACAATACCTGTGACCCGTTTGGCTGTAAGTGGAATATAACGTAACAACACCCCTGCATGAATGGTAAAATAATCCACACCCTGTTCAGCCTGTTCGATGATCGTATCCCGAAATATGTCCCATGTCAGTGCTTCCGGACGACCGCCTACTTTTTCCAGCGCCTGATAGATAGGGACTGTTCCGATGGGTACAGGGGAATTGCGTATAATCCACTCACGGGTTTCATGTATATTTTTGCCTGTAGACAAATCCATGATGGTATCTGCTCCCCAGCGACAGGCCCATACAGCTTTTTCTACTTCTTCTTCAATGCTGGATGAGACTGCACTGTTGCCCAGGTTGGCATTGATCTTCACCAGAAAGTTGCGTCCGATGATCATTGGCTCACTTTCCGGGTGGTTGATGTTGGATGGAATTACAGCTCTTCCTGCTGCTACTTCCTGTCGTACAAACTCTGGTGTAATGAGTCCTTTGGGTGTGTTGGCTCCAAAAGAATGGCCTGCGTGTTGTTGGGTCAGGGTTTCGTATTGTCCATTTAATACTTCTTTCAAATAGTCAATACGCTGATTTTCCCGAATGGCTATGTATTCCATTTCAGGTGTAATGATTCCTTTTTTGGCATAGTGAAGTTGAGTGACATTGCTTCCTGCCTTGGCACGTAATGGTTTTTGAATATGCTCAAACCGAAGATGATCCAGCGAGGTGTCATACAGTCGTTTTTTGCCATAGTCAGATGTAATCTCAGGAAGTTGCTCTACATCTCCCCGTTTCGTAATCCAGCTTTGGCGTAAGCGAGGCAATCCTTTGCGTACATCAATAGCAATAGCCGGGTCTGTATAGGGGCCACTGGTATCATATACCGTAACTGGAGCATTCGTTTCTTTGCTGCCGGATGACAGTTTGGTATCTGTTAGAGAGATTTCGCGCATGGCTACCTCAATGTCATGCAGATTACCTTTGACATAGATCTTTTGTGAGCCCGGAAACGGATCACAGGAAATGGTGTGTGTGGATGGTTGTTCGGTTGTCATGGAATTATCCTCCTTGAGTAGCTTTGATGAGTAATACGTTGTCGTTGGGATGTAGCGTATGAGTGCTCCAGTTGGGTCTGGGTATGACAGCCTGATTGATTGCAACCGCAACTCCTTTTTGTTTATCAGGCAAAACAATATCCATCAATTGCTGCACAGTGCAATTGTCCGGAAAGGTCTTTGATTCTTGGTTAAGTATGATGTCCATTCCTGAAAATAGGTTATTGACTTCAGGAGTGGCTACACAGGAGGAGAATGCTATGGATATAGCACTACTATAATGTGTTGCGGTACTTTTCCCTTCGCCGGTACTAACCGGATCAGGTTCCAAGGGTATCATCTCAGCCAGTTAAGGCACCCCTAAAGCTTAGGACAAAGGTATAAAAACTTGTTTGAACTTTCCTAGAAAAAAGTTTTGAGCTTTGATTTAATTAGATAGGTATCTTTTTTACTAAAAATTATTTTTCCGATGAAACATCAGATAAGATCGGGAGGAAACTGTTATTTTTGTGATCTTATACGATCAATCCACACTCTATGAAATCTTATTGTATCCTGCTTTTTGCAGTTATTTGTTTTATTAGTATTTCTTGTAAAAAAGATGACCCAGCTGTAATAGAGCCGAAATTTGGCTGCAAATTGATCAAACTGGCAAATGAAACGGGGGAATATGTTGAATTTACCTATGATGGAGATAGATTATCAGGATCTTCAGTTGTTGATAAAAACGGAAAACTTTATGAGAAAAGCATCTTGGTATATGATTCGAAAGGGTATATACAGCGAATAAATTTTTATAAAGATGGCCTTACAGAAACAGATCCTTCCAGTTATTGGGATATGAAGGTAGATGGGCAAGGCAGAATTATAGAATCGAAATTATATAGTAAAATAAATTCAAACTCAAATTACGAAACAAGTCTTTACTCATCTAACGAATATAATGATAAGGGACAAATTAGTAAGATAACATCTGACCCTACCTATTATCGGAGATATGTTTATGATACTAATGGAAACGCGGTTAAGTCGTATGATTATAATAGTTCTAATAAAGTAGAATATCTGTCCTATCAAACAGTTTTTGATACAAAGCTTAATCCAGCGAATAATAATCCTCTTTATCAATATCTGCTTCTTTTTGGTTTTTTTGATGTGTATTCTACCAATAATGTACTGGAAGCAAAATATTATAACTATGATGGGGGCTTAAGACTCAAAACAACATGTTCTTATACTTATAATGATCGAGGATATCCTGCAGAGGTAGTTCGTACAGATAGTAGTAATTATACTATTTCAACCCAGAAGAGTATCTACACCTATAGTTGTAATTGATTCCAATTAGGAAATACAGTTCATTGTTTATTGTTAGACTGCATAGTCTTGTCTATAGTCATATTTTTCTGACTAATTGACTGATGGATGAATAGTAACCAACTTTGCTGTCGAGTTACAAATTAATCCTACACAAAGAGTTATACATCATATCTGAATCATTCTGAAAAACAGGTGTTTTGAGTAAGGGTGTCAACGATAAACAGAAAAATACAATGAACCAGGAAATCAAAAATCCACTTTTATGTGATCCTGCAAGTGGTGTATGTGAAATACCAGCAGGAGATGAGGAGACCGAATCTGTAAAAGTGGTGGCAGATCAGAAGCCTGTAAAGATACTTTACTATACGGATCCAATCTGTTCAACCTGCTGGGGTATTGAGCCGCAATTACGAAAGTTGAAACTAGAGTACGGCAAGTACATTGATATCGAGTATCGTATGGGAGGACTACTGCCAGACTGGAGTTATAACAGTGGAGGAATAAGTAAACCCAGTGATGTGGCGCATCATTGGGACGAAGTGAGTTTGTACTATGATATGCCGATTGATGGCGATGTATGGCTGGAAGATCCACTGGATTCTTCGTATCCTCCTTCTATTGCAGTAAAGGCAGCAGAGTTACAGGATAAGGAAAAGGCTGTAGCCTTCCTGCGTAAGCTGCGTGAATTTGTCTTTTTGGAGAAAAAGAACATTACCCGATGGGAGCATATACAAAAAGCTGCAGCAGCCGTAGGACTAGATACTTTTCAGTTAAAAGAAGATTTTGAAGGAAAAGGAAAGCAACTATTTGAAGAAGACTTGTCCTATGGTCGGTCACTGGGGGTAAGAGGTTTTCCAACTATGTTCTTTTCAGATGCAGACAATAATCAATGTATGGTGTATGGGTTTAAACCCTATGAGATCTTTGAAGGTGCTGTCCAGAAAGTATTTCCTACTGCCAAAAAACAAAAGATTGTTATTGACTCGCCTTTTTCTGTTTTTACCCATTATCCGACATTGACCCCAAAAGAGTACGCTGTTTTGGCTGACATATCTGTAGAAGAGGGAGTTAATCAACTTGAAAAGTTAGTGCAGGAAGGAAAGCTGGAGAAGCACGCCATTAAAACCGGAACTCTCTATAAAGTAAAATAAGGTTTGAGTATGTCTCTACAACAAATGCCAGTCCAATAGCAAGGACTAGCATTTGTTGTATTTATCTTTTCATGTTGTTATTAATGTAATCTTGGAGTGCGGACTGTTCTGCTTTTTCGTAGGGAAATGGTTTTGTTTTTGGGATATTTGACTGTAAAAGCAATTTTGTATTTGACAATTTCCCCTGGTGATATCTGACGTTTCCATTGTAATCGTCCGGATGGTGTATCCAGTTCTGCTCCGGAAATTTCGTCTGTGTCTACACTAATATCACTTTCCTGAGATATAGGTACCTGATCCTGAATTTTGATTTGAAGAGGGGTTGGTCGGTTGTTTCGAATTGAAATTTCGTAGACCAGCGCTTCGCTTTTCTTTCCTCCAATGGATTTGTTTGCTGCAAAATCTTCGACTTTGGTCCGTTTCACGATTACCTGATTATCACGCCCAAGAGACAAGTCTAGTGTATCTCCCAATAGCTGTGTATTAATGTTGGATTCACCTATGTATGTATTTCCAAAATACACATTGGCTTTGCCATCGATAAGATTTAGTTGTTTCCAGCCTGTAACTTTTGCTAGCAGAAAAGCACTCATATCCACTTTGGGAATGGTAAGATACTCGTATAGCGCATTCAGATTGTGATCGGAAATATGAATCTGATACGAATCTTTGTTGGTTGGAATTGTATGGACCTTGTCTATTTTAAATGTCGCAGCCAATTCAGAAACTGTTATTCCTTCATCACCTGACGATCCCTCTTCCTTAGCAGACCAGTTTTGCTGATTAAAAAGTTGATTTTGTACTAATCCTTCATTGGCTCCAGAGTTATAATTTAAAATCCAGGTGCTAAGATAGGGTCGGGATGCTTCCAACGAAGGATCAGCCGTTGACAAAGTCAGTTTAACATCTTTCCAGTCTATCCCTGTGCCATTGTAAATACGTGCATTGTATTTAAGTGAGACCGGCTTACTGATATCGGTTGCAATCAAATCGTAAGTAGCTTCCCAGCCAGCATTATGAACAATGTACCGGATTTCAAATTCTACACGTTGCTCGGTAGCTGAGGATACTACAAGGTTAATTTCTTTTCGTCTGGTATCTATTTGTGTCTTTAAATGTTCGGATTGCTTGGAAACAGAATCCAGACTAACAGACAGACTTTTTAATTGTATATTGAGTGTAGTAAGTGAATTATTGATTTTGAGGGTTCGGTCACGATAAAAATCAGCAGCTTTCATTAACTCAGTTATGGTAGTTCCACTCTCTTTTCCACCTAGTTTCTGATTTTCGCTTAGGAGTTTCTTTTCTGTATTGTATGCATCTATCTGATTGGTCACCAGTTCAATCTGTTGTTGAAGTATTTTTATACTATCTGTTTGCCTTTTGATTCTTAAATCCACTTCTTCAGGAGTTATTGTTCTTGTTCCTGTAGATATGGATAATATTTCTACCTCTCCTTTGGGAGTTATCTGTATACTCCTTTCTTCCAGGAATGGAGACAGACCTTTAAAGTTTATGGTATTTTTCCCTTTGATAAGGCGTATTGCCTGGCTATTTTTGATTTCAGCCCCATCCAGATAGACAGTTACCTCCTCTATTCTGGATTCTGTTTGAATACTTTGAGGCTGTTGAGCTTGGGTAAGGTAGTAAGTAGATAACAGAAAAAGGAGAAAGACTATTTTTTTCATAGACGGATTCGGCTAAAAAGTGTATAAAGTTTATAACTTCCCAAAAATACGGTCTTTTTGGTCAATGAATAATGTATTATAGACGTAAAACATACGTTATTTTTTATCAACATATGATGAAACTTATATTTGCATTCTTTTGAGAAATAAGGTCTTGATTACAATCTAACCACCAACAATTCTATGTCAAATCTACAACCTACTATTCATCCTTCAGTCCGTATCATGCAAGGAGTTATCATTGAAGGAGATGTGACCATTGGCGAAAATACCTATATCGGAGCTGGAACTATTATTACTGCCAATGGTGGCTCTATTCATATTGGTAACAACACCGTGATTATGGAAAATGCCATTATTCGTAGCAATAAGAAGTTTTCCTGTTCGATAGGAGATAATGTATTGGTAGGACCTAAAGCCTGCATTACGGGAGCTATTATTCATAAAGCTTGTTTTATTGCTACCAATGCTACTATCTTTCATGGAGCCGAATTATCCAATGGAACTGTCCTAGCTGTAAATGGAATCATTCATGTAGGGACATTCTGTCCAGAGAATACATTTATATCTATTAATCATATTGGCTTTGGAAATCCTGTTAAAGTGTACGGGCCAGGAGAGATACAGGAATTTCATGCAGAGCTACGAAAAGTAGGATTTGTCAAGTATGTGTATGACATAGATACTACAGGGCTATCCAATACTGAATTGTATACCAAGTTGACCGAAACTTTTCTGGCTAATCTCTGAAACAGCTAAACATGGTCATCTCAAATTTTGAATGAGAGTTTGTAAAAAAATCTCTGTAGTTGAGTTTGTTCAGATTCCAGAACATTTCTCTTCTTTCGGCTTCTTCATTTTTTGCTTGCCCAAAAAACGAAGCAAAAAAGGGCACCTTTTCCCGATCCTTCCGCCCGCAAGGCCAAAGGCTAACCTCGCGGGAAAAGGAAGGCCTACGCACCTTCACCACCTTCCACGATTGAAGTGACTGTTGCTCTCTTTGTGACATGTGCTGGTGGAGTTTTTATAAAGTTGAGTTTTTAGGAAACCGCATATATCATCTTTTGGACGCTACAAAGAGAGAGATGATGCCTTTAAGCGCAGACCGCTGTAGGTGTGCGTTGGCAATCTTTTTGCCACGAGGAAAGCCCCTGGCTTGTGGGCTGGAGGTTCGGCAAAAAGTGCCCTTTTTTGCTTCGTTTTTTGGGCAAGCAAAAAATGAAGAAGCCGAAAGAAGAGTGAAGAAAGGGACATTAAACAAATAAAGGCAGAGACAACTAAAATACTGAAAGAACTATGTCCTAGACTTTAAACCTACTTCGAATACAAACAAGAAAAAAAATGAAGAGGCCGGCGGAAGAGTGAAGAAAGGGGTAATAAACAAACTCAGGAAGAGAAACTTTAGACAAAGCAGAACAACAAAGTCGGCAAGCAATCAAAAGAAAACCAGAGTCTATACTTTTAAAAAGTGCAGACTCTGGTTGCAAGATCATACTTTATAAAAAGCAATTATAACATCACAGGCTGACCTGTACGTACCGATTCGTCACAGGCAAACGCGATACGAAGACTATTTACAGCATCTTCTACATGATCTGTAAGATCAACATTTTCTGTAATAGCTTTCAGAAAGAAACGTTGCTCCCGGTTACACAACTCCTGATGATCTGGTTCATCAGTCAGGTTAATCCACTCATCAGGTTTGGTGAATTCATTATTGCCATTAATAGCCGCATGGTGTAATCGTAGTGATTCGGTTTTTGTGTGAGAATCCACATTGTCTGATTTTCCTGCGCCACCAGCATCTTTGGCTACAATAGAGACACAACCTTTAGGACCGATTACATCTTTGACGAAGAAGGCTGTTTCACTCATCATCGGTCCCCAGCCGGCTTCATACCAACCTACTGAACCATCCTCAAAGCGAATCTGTAACTGACCGTAATTATAGTTTCCAGCAGGAATGTCTTCTGTCAATCGTGCTCCAATGGCATTGACCTGAACTGGTTTAGAGCGTGTCATCTGACACATGACATCAATATAGTGTACACCACAGTCAACAATCGGACTCAGGCTTTTCATCAGGTTACGGTGTACATCCCACATATACCCATGACTTTGCTGATTCAAATTCATTCGCATTACCAGCGGTTTACCTATCTGTTGGGCAATCTCTACAAACTTCTCCCAGGAAGGATGATGGCGTAGTATATAACCTACTACTACTTTCTTCCCTGTTTTCTTTGCTACCTCTGCTACCCGTTGTGCACCTTCAACCGTATCAGCCAGAGGCTTCTCAATAAATACATGACAACCAGCTTCCAGCGCCATGATGGCAAACTGTTCGTGTGTATCCGGATAGGTCGAGATACATACTGCATCAGGTTGTGTATCTTTCAATGCTACAGCATAATCGCTAAACAACGGATAGCCACCACCTAACCGTTGGTTCAATACTTCTTTGCTTTTTCCCGTCGAGACAATTCCGCAGATTTCAAATCCGTCGATGGACTTATAGGCTAGGGCATGGGAGGCTCCCATGTTGCCACAGCCTACTACTAATACACGTAAAGGTTGATTTTGCAGTGACATTTGAATTGAGCTATAAATGAATTAAATAAGATACGACTTCGCTTTAATGGCTTAAAACTATAGATTTCCTGTTATATTTATATTATACATTAAAATATTTCTCTAAAAAAGAGGTAGAATTAATTTTTTTAGTTTTATTTACAACATTGTGAAAATATTTTTTTAATCCAAGTACTTCGATACCCCTATAACTGGAGGCTATAGCTGATAAAGAAATAGCCTCCATTTTATAATAAAGAATATTAACAAGGTAGTTGACTAGTTAACAAATAAATAGTATCAGTTAGTTTGATAAAAACGTACATTCGGATATATACACCCGTAAGCGTAAAAGTGAGACAATTGCCGGAGGATTGAATCCGGAGATCAGGTAAAAGATTTTGTTGAAACAGTACTTTAATTATAACCCATCCAATACATTTATTTTATCATGCAACGACGTTCTGCACTCAAAAATGTGGTAGCAGTTCTAGGCGGTATGGTCGCATTACCTGCCTGGGCTACTGGTTGGACGCCTGAGTCTCTTGGACTCGTTTCCGGCTTAGCCTCAACAGAAGAAGCATTACTGGCTGAAATCGTAGAAACCATCATTCCGGAAACCAGTACACCAGGAGCCAAATCGCTGAAAGTACATCAATATGCTATGCGTATGATTACTGACTGCTATGGTGAAACGGCACAAGTCAATTTGAAACAAGGACTTGTACTGGTAGATCAGAATGCCAGACAAGGGTACAACAAACCATTCGCTGAATGTGATGCCAGACAACGCCTGGATACCTTATCCAAAATGAAAGACTCTGCTGATCCTGGAGCAAAGCAATTTATCAGCATGGTTAAAAGTCTGACTATTCAAGGTTATATGAATTCCGAATATGTGCAGATGAACCTGAGAGGTTATAATATGGCTCCTGGATTTTTCCACGGATGTGTACCACTGAAGAAGTAAATCTTTTCATTTTCTATTCCAGAATTTTGTCATGGCTTTCTTAACTATAGATTCAATCAAAGAACGTACCTTCGACGCCATTGTAATCGGCTCAGGTATCAGTGGTGGCTGGGCTGCCAAAGAGCTTTGTGAAAAAGGATTAAAGACATTGGTGTTAGAGCGGGGGCGGGATGTAAAACATATTACAGACTATCCAACCACGATGATGAATCCGTGGGAGTTTGAGCATGGAGGACGTTTACCCAAATCCGTCACAGATGCCAATCCCATCGTAAGCCGTTGTTATGCGTTTAATGAAGATGCCGCTCACTTTTTTGTAAAAGATGCCGAACATCCATATGTACAGGAAAAACCATTTGACTGGATACGTGGCTATCAGGTAGGAGGGAAGTCCTTGATGTGGGCACGTGGTACGCAGCGTTGGTCACAATATGACTTTGATGGCCCTGCCCGTGATGGATTTGCTGTAGAATGGCCTATTAGCTATACAGAACTGGCCCCGTGGTACAGCCATGTCGAACTGTTTGCGGGTATTAGTGGAAATAAAGACGGATTGGCTCAATTACCAGATGGCGAATTTCTTCCACCTCATGAGCAGTCCTGTGTGGAGAAGCATTTTACTGACCAGATGGCCAAACACTACAAAGGAACCCGCCCTATTATTATCGGACGTTGTGCACACCTGACCAAACCTAAACCCATCCATTTTCAGCAGGGGAGAGCGCAGTGTCAGAATCGGTCGCTTTGCCAGCGGGGGTGTCCATATGGTGGGTATTTCAGCAGCAATGCCTCTACATTGCCCTGGGCTGCCAAAACCGGAAAGATGACATTGCAACCCGATTCTGTGGTACACTCCATTATCTTTGACGAAAAGAAAAATAAAGCGACCGGAGTACGGGTTATTGATGCTCATACCAAACAAATGACTGAGTATTATGCCCGCGTGATTTTTGTGAATGCAGCTTGTTTGAATAGTAATCTGATTTTATTAAACTCAACCTCACATCGTTTTCCGAATGGCCTGGGTAATGACAATGGATTATTGGGCAAGTATATGGCATTCCATAATTTCCGTACTACTATCTCGGCAGAATATGAAGGATATCTGGATACAATCACAGAAGGTATTCGCCCCAATGGCAGTTATATCCCACGATTCCGGAATGTATTTAAACAGGAAACAGATTTTCTGAGAGGATATGCTGCTGGTTTTAGTGCTTTCCGTATGATGGATACAGACACTTCCGGTATGGGGGAAGAGCTGAAGACAAACCTGACTGCTAAAAAATATGGTAATTGGAGGGCAGGTTCGCATATGATGGGCGAAACCATTCCGAAAGAGACGAATTATGTAGCATTAGATCCAAACCTGAAAGATCCATGGGGTATACCACAACTGCGTGTTTCAGTTGCTTATGATGACAATGATGAAAAGATGATTCAGGATTTTCATACACAAATGACAGAGATGTTGACCTTAGCTGGATTTAAAAATATCAAAACCCATGATAATCCGAATAAAGCACCAGGTCTGGATATACACGAAATGGGTGGGGTACGTATGGGCAAAGATCCTAAAACATCTTTGTTGAATAAGTGGAATCAATTGCACGCCTGTAAAAACGTTTTTGTAACAGACGGAGCCTGTATGACATCTACTTCTACACAAAACCCATCGCTTACTTTTATGGCTCTTACGGCTCGTGCAGCAAATTATGCTATAACAGAATTCAAAAAAGGAAATTTATAAGCAAACAATAATCACAACCTTACCCTTATTTTATTTCTATGCAGCGTTTAAAATTCGCTTTCCTTGCCGCCGGACTATTGATTGGTCTTGTCGCGTACTCACAACAATCCAAAAAAGAAAAATGGACATCCTTGTTTAATGGGAAAGATCTGAAGGGATGGAAAGTATATGGTACCGAAAAATGGTATGTCGAAAAAGGCGAGTTAATCTGTGAAAGTGGGCCAGACAAAGGATATGGCTATCTGGGCACAGATCAGTCCTATAAGGATTTTGAACTGACACTGGAGTTTAAACAGGAAGCCAATGGCAATAGTGGTGTGTTTTTTCATTCCAGTCTTGAAGGTACCAAAATTACTGGCTGGCAGGCTGAGGTAGCACCTCCCGGTCACTGGACGGGTGGTATCTATGAGTCGTATGGCCGGGGTTGGTTAATTAAGCCGACAGACGACAAAGACAAGGCACTGAAAATGGGAGAGTGGAACACTATGAAAATAAAAGTGTCTGGTGGACAGGTCACTACATGGGTGAATGGCCAGGAAATGATTACATTCTCAGATGATAAAATTGGGGCTGCCAATGGAATCATTGCCCTTCAAATCCATGATGGGGGAGGTATCAAAGTAAAATGGCGCAATATCAAGATCCGAACACTGTAGTTTTACTCTGCTAACGAATACACAAAGACCTCTCAATCCGGGAGGTCTTTTTTTATGCCATTAACATTCCGATAATGAACAATTTGTAGCCGTAAAGTTAATGTTACCAAACTATAGCATGAGGTAACTATTCCTGCCTGTACTTCCTTTCTCTTGGAAACCCCTGCACTGGTATAATCTGATACAAATAGACTTACTTTTAGCGTATAAATACTCTTTTTATCCCTAAAGTTTTGGTAGGTGTCTGATCCTATCTAAAGGCCTGATGGCTTGTAATTTTATAATACCTTATTAACAATCTGTTAATCCCTTGCTGGTTTGAATTTCTCAATTTTGTGGCTTCAAAAACAAACCCTTACAAACTATTTCATCAAATGAAAAACAATACAAGGTCTATTGTATTACTTCTTTTGTTTTTGTTGTCCTATGGCTTTACTACTTTTAGTGTAAATGCTCAAACGACACAAGCCTCTATTACAGGTATAATTCTGGACAATCAGAAAAGCCCACTTCCGGGTGCTACTGTTCAGGTTAGAAATGCATCTACCGGATTTACTACTGCCACCACTACCAGTGCACAGGGAGAATATGTATTCAAACAACTTCCATTGGGTGGACCTTATACGGTTACTGTAACATTCGTAGGATATAGTCAACATCAAAAAAGTAACTTGTTTCTAAACCAGGGTGATGCCCTCCGGATTAATGTAAACATGCAGGAAGATGCTCAAACGCTGGATGCCATAGAAATTACAGATTCCGGATTGAAAAACAAAACGGAAGATCTGGGAGCATCTACAGCCATCACTTCCAAAAACATCACCCAATTACCTGTTAATGGACGTAGTTTTACTTCGTTGATGGATCTTTCTCCATTGAGCAGAGGTGGAAATATTTCCGGTCAGTTGGGATCTTCTACAGGATATACCATTGATGGTATGAACTCTAAGAATCCTACTTCAGCCGGATCTACGACCAGCCGAAGTGGTTCTCCTTATTCTATTTCTATTGAGGCTGTGCGTGAGTTTAAAGTAGTAACAAACCAGTATGATGTTACCTATGGCCGTAATGGAGGGGGTGTTGTAAGTGCGGTAACTAAATCGGGAACCAATACATTGAGTGGTAGCGTGTTTGGATACGCTCGCGCAAACTGGCTGGCAAGTCGGTATGATATCAGAGGAAATCGACGCAACAATGATTACTCTACGTATCAATATGGCTTTTCACTAAGTGGGCCTATTATCAAGGATAAACTGCATTTCTTTGTAGTTTGGGATCATCAATTGGATATGCGTTCACTGGTTATTGCTGATATTCGTTCTGACGCCGATGAATATCGTTTGAATATTACCAGAAGTACATTGAATAATTTTGTAGATATTGCTCGTAGCAAATATGGTGTTTCTAATGACCGCCAGTATGGTTCTTTTGATAAACAACGTGGTTCTGATGCTGCCTTTCTTCGTTTAGATTGGCAGATTAATAAAAATAATTTGTTGACACTTAGAAATAATTACACCCGTGATCTAAACAAGTTAGGTCTGGTAGATAATAGTACTATTAATTTGTATGAATCAACTGGAAACGATTTTAACGTCGATAATAGTTTACTAGCAACTTTGCGGACTTCCATCAGTCCTCGTCTGACCAATGAGCTAAAAGTACAACATTTGTATACTTATCAGAACAGCTCTCCAGGTGATCAATTACCCTCAGCAAATATTCCCAGAGCAATAGTGGAAGGAATTACATCCGTAATGAAAGATAGCTCTACCAAGTCTGTTCCCACTGTTCAGATCGGAGGTCATCGGTTTGCTCAGGAAAGATTTACTAATAACGTAGTGCAATTAATTAATAACCTGTATTTTAATACCAATAAGGTTGAATACACATTTGGTATTGATTTGATGTACACCAGAGCCCACTCCTTGTATGGTAGTGAGGTAAATGGTCGTTTTCACTTTGCTTCTGATAAAGATGCGGATGGAAAAACAATCTCTGCAATACAAAACTTCCAGAATCTAAAACCATACCGGTATTTCCGTGAGGTCCCTCTAATGGATGATCCTAGTGCCCGTGCTAATACCTATAACCTGGGAGTCTATGGACAATTAAAAACAAGGCTTACCTTGGGGTTAGACGTGACGGCGGGATTGCGATTGGATTATGCTATTTACCCATCTGCTCCATTAAATCAAACAGTATTGAATGATTTAGGCTTACGTACTGATAACAAGCTAAAGTCCTTTATTGTACAACCTCGGGTACAGTTTAACTGGAATGTGAATGACAAAAACAGGGATTTCATTCGTGTAGGCGCAGGTATCTTTGCTTCTGATATTAATAACTATATGGTTATCAATAATCTAACTTTTGATGGAAGACATTATGGCACAGTAGATGTAAGAACACCCAATGTGCCTGTACCTGATTTCTTTGCCTATCGTGAAAATTCCGCCAGTGTACCTACGTTGTCTCAGTATCAAATACCAACCATTAACATGAATGGGAAAGATGTAAAAGTACCATTGGTTTACAAAGGTAATATCTCTTATACCCGTTATATAAATGATCGCTTAAAGGTTAGTTTAACAGGATTTGCTACATTAGGACGACATAACTATATGTATGTTGACAGAAATATGTCAAAAACACCTTTCTTCACACTAGCCAATGAAGCAAATCGGGGGGTGTATGTGCCTGCTGAAACCATTCCTCAAGGAAATGGCTCGGCAGACTGGACTCAGGGGCGTATCTCTAAAAACCTAGGACGTGTATTGGAACTAACTAGTGAAGGAAAAATAAATCAGTTTGCAGTTGTATTGGACGGAACCTACCAGTATTTCAAAGATGGGGAAATTTCTGTAAGTTTTACATGGAATGATACAAAGGACAATACTTCCTATAATGGGAATGTGGCGAATACAGCAACACTGTCATTGCCTGTGAAAGATGACCCTCGTGATCTAAGTAAAATGACCTATTCTGATAACCAATTCCGTAATAAGCTGGTTATATATGGTTCATCACCAAGCATCTTTGGTTTTGTAGTGGGGCTGCGTTATTCTGGTATTGGCGGAACTCGTTATAGCTTGTTATCTGGTGCAAACACAAATGGAGATTTTGTGGCTACCAATGACCTAGCTTATGTGTTTGATAGAAATAGTGCGGAAGTTCCTGAAAGTGTAAGAAAAGGATTACAGACAATCATTGATAATCCCAATGCAAGTCAAAGTATTAAAGACTATATTAACCAGTCTACAGGAAAAATTGCAGAAAGAAATGGTGGTATAAATGGTTTTTATGGCACATTTGATCTGCGTGTTACAAAGAAATTTAACTTCTCTAATAAAAGTAATCTTCAGTTATCTGCGGATATCTTCAATGTGATGAATATGATCAATAGAACCTATGGAACCAATAAATCACTGGGTAATCAGTCTTTGTATGCTTTAGTATCTGGTAATGGCTTTAATAAAACTACTAAAGAGTTCAACTACCGTGTTAACTCACCTGGAGTATTGACTCCTTCCGGAGATCCATTCCAGGTTCAGCTTGGTATCCGTTATGGTTTTTAATCTTTTTTGAGTCTCGATTTGTGTATACTATTAAATCCTCTTTTAGTAAAAGAGGATTTTTTTATTTTTTAGGTGTAAGTATTTGATAATGAGTTCTGAGCGTAGTTTTGATATTTTTGGAGAAAGCTTGGGAATTTCGTATTTTTAAGGTATGAAAACTCACCGTCAAAGTGCTATGAATACAACTACTCAGGAACTTATTCAGGAAAACCGATATGCTTATTATGATCTGGTAGATTATGATATCCGTCTGGATAAAGAGATCCATCTGATGAAGAAGCGTATTGCTAAAATTGCCATTAACGAAGTTAAATACCAGGCGCGTCAGCAGTTTCTGGATCGCTACCTGGCTGATTTAGAACAAAGGAAAGAAGTGTTTCAGACAGAGGATAAACCTGAAAGGTATAAAAAACGTACACTAAAGCGACTACAGAAGGAGATAGATAAGACTCGTGGACAATGGCATGCCAATCGCTGGCGGCTGAGTGTGGTGTATAAGCACAAGAGGAAAGATAATCCTGCCAAATTGATCCTCAAAGAAATCAAACAGGCTGAAGTACAAGTGCGTATGCAGGCTATAAAACAAGCTATCTTGAAATTGGAAGAGTTAGAACATGTAGTGAAAGAGAGTCTTGTTATAAACGAAGAACCTGCTACAGTTACTACTCTTTCAGAAAATAGGATTGTAGCTATATCAGTACATAAGCATACTACATGTATCCGCGTACAAAAAGAGGGTGTTTGCACCTTCAGTGCTACTATACCTTTGCCTTATGGTGAGACGATCACTTGTTTTAACCTACAAGCAGCCTGATTTCCTACCTGCATAAACAAAAAAAGCCGATACAGGATGCATCGGCTTAGGTATGAGTATTGTCCAGATTTTACTGGCCTAATATATACGCAAACATCAGTGGTGCTACAATGGTAGCATCTGATTCTACAATAAACTTAGGTGTAGTAATATCCAGTTTACCCCAGGTAATTTTCTCATTAGGCACAGCACCTGAGTAGGAACCATAGGATGTTGTAGAGTCAGAAATCTGGCAGAAATAAGACCAGAAAGGAACATCATGCATTTCCATATCCTGATACAACATTGGTACTACACAGATAGGGAAGTCACCCGCAATACCTCCACCAATCTGGAAGAAACCAATGCCTTTTCCTTCACAATTTTTAGTATACCAGTCAGCCAGGAAAGTCATGTATTCAATACCTGACTTCATGGTTGAAGGCTTCAGTGTTCCCTTGATACAATAGGAAGCAAAGATGTTTCCCATAGTAGAATCTTCCCAGCCTGGTACTACAATCGGTAGATTTTTCTCAGCAGCTGCCAGCATCCAGGAGTTTTTAGGATCAATTTCATAGTATTGTTCCAGTTCACCTGAATTCAGAATCTGATACATATATTCATGTGGGAAATAGCGTTCGCCACTTTGTTCCGCTTTGCTCCAGATACCAATCAGGTGTTTCTGTAATTTACGGAATGCTTCTTCTTCCGGAATACAGGTATCCGTTACACGATTGTAATGATTTTCAAGCAGATCCCATTCATCCTGAGGGCTTAGGTCACGATAGTGAGGTACACGTTTGTATGAATTATGTGCTACCAGGTTCATCAGATCCTCTTCCAGGTTGGCACCTGTACAGGAAATAATATGCACTTTATCCTGACGAATCATTTCAGCCAGAGAGATGCCTAACTCTGCAGTACTCATGGCACCTGCCAGGGTGATCATCATCTTTCCATTGTCCAGCAAATGCGTTTCGTATCCTTTTGCTGCATCTACCAGAGCTGCTGCATTAAAGTGCAGGTAATTCTTTTCTATAAACTGAGAAACAGGTCCTTTCATGGATTGATATTCTATTTTTTGAGATGAATAATGAAATTTTGCGCAAAGGTAAAAACTTTTACCCGGTAATTGGCTATTCTGTGCAGATCTTAATAAAAAGTTGATCCTGTGTAAACAGAGGATAAGACTAGTTTGTTCACTATTTTGGGGAATGCTCCCGGAGGTAATCATTTTTGAAATGGCCAGCCTGCATACCCTATCAATAAAAAAGCCACTATAGAGTGAATAGTGGCCAAAATCGTCGAAGCGAAGAGTAAAAGTTTGTTTGATACGTATGTATTAAAAAACGTCCTTAATCTCATATTTTCTGTCCCGGAAATGAAATGTATCCCCTTTTTTCATACCTACCATCGCTTGAAAAATCGGAGCAGAGATAGAGATAGGGAAAAAAGTTTCACCATCCAGCACCACTTTGTTCATGCCGATTGCAATAAAGAAATGTTGGGCAGAGGTTTTGACAACAGATCCTTGTTCAATTACAGATTTGAGATCATAGGCTGGAACACTTTCAAGCAGTTCCAGATCATTTTGAGAATTACGCCATTTGATAGCATACATATCTCTGGTCTGGTGCATTTGTTCCCGATATGACTCTGTCATTTCCTCAGGGCTACCTTCTTCACTGTTTGCATTTTCCTGAGCTTCCAGCATGGCTTCCTTTGCCGTTTTTACTATTTCCTTCTGTGTATCAATGCAAGCTTCAAATAATTTTCTCTTCAGTTCTAAGTTGTCCATTCTAAGTATAATTTAGATAATTACAAGTTCAAAAAGTAAAAGATTGATCCCTAAAAAATAATGCCATCAGGTGAATGAGAGATGCATAAAAATACATCGACTCGTCAATCTGTAGATGACTGACCAACCTTCCGTTTCCATTTTATGTAAAGGAGCAATGTGTAGTTTGAAAAAAACTTTTACTTTAACGCAAATACCCTACTTTTGGTTTGGCTAATTGCCCGGATTTTGCAAATTGGCGCGCAATTTAAAGATTTTTTTAAATAATACACCAGCCTCAAAGGGTTTTGTGACAATGTCATGCATGCCAGCTGCCAGTGCCTGTTCATGATCTCTATCATCCAGACTGGCTGTCATGGCAATGAGTGGTATGTGTTGTTTATCAGGGAGATGGGTGCGAATATGACGGGCTACTTCATAGCCATCCATGTCAGGCATCTGGAGGTCTATCAATACGGCGTGATATTCCGTTTTTTTGAGTAATTCAATGCCTTCCTGTCCACTGCCTGCAAGCTCTGCTTTCGCATTGGATGAGGCATTATGGACTGTACTTTGTGCAATTAGCCTGTTAAGCGGATTGTCGTCTATAATTAATAGTACAAGAGGGGTTTCAGGAAATGATGCAGGTACTGTTTCATTTTTCTCTGTTACTGAATACACCCGGTAGAAAGGAAGAGCCACCGAAAATACAGAACCTATACCTGGATGGCTTTTTACAGCAATATTTCCTCCCTGCATTTCAACCAGTTGCTTTACGATCGCTAAACCCAGCCCTGTACCACCATACATCCGGGTGGTCTGGTCTGAAGCTTGGGTAAAGCCTTCAAATATGCTTGAAAGCCGGTTTGCCGGAATACCAATACCTGTATCTTCTACTTCGAAGAGCAAGGCTATCTGTTGCTTTTCAAGTTTCAATGTCCGAATACGAAGTGTAACACTCCCCTTTGGGGTAAATTTGACTGCGTTACTCAGCAGGTTGAGTAGAATCTGATTAAGTCGTACAGGATCACCCAGAAACAGTGTTGGTACATCTTCCTGTATGTCTGCCTTCATTTCCAGCTTTTTTTCTGTGACCTGAAACTGTAGGGTTTCAAACAGATGCCGGACACATTCCTGCAGATTGATCTCTACCTGTTCGAACGTAACCTTTCCTGCATTGATTTTAGACAGATCCAGAATGTCATTTATAAGCACAAGCAGATTTTCTGCTGATTCATGAATATGGCGTATATAATCCGATTGAGTCTGAGTTGTATTTGTTTTTTCCAGAAGTTTAGCAAAACCTATCACAGCATTCAAAGGAGTACGTATTTCATGACTCATGGTAGCCAATACTTCCTCTTTTACCTTTTGATTGCGCTCTGCATTGTTTTTTTCCTGCTCTATCTGAATCTTCTGCATCTGGATACTATGAATTCTGTCAACGAGTGCCAGTGATATCAGGATAACATCTGTAACCGAACCTATCTGTAAGCTTTTGAGTGTAAATGTGTTGCTGGGTATTAGGCCAAATGCATTCAATACGGCAATACCCACACTGATTAACATTACTGTCCAGGCTAGTAATAGATAACCTGCAGAGAGATTGCCTTTCTGATAGGATTTGATTGAAATACTTAAAATAATGATAACAAAGATGGCTGCTGTGATTGTGAGTAAAAGCATGTTGAGAGACAGATCCGGTAAGAACGCTCCCAATATTATCTCCACTAAAGTTATAATAATAAAATAACGGCCTACATTATACCAGGTGGGCAAGGTTTTGCGTAAGTGGAGAAATTGCAGACAAAAGATAACAATCATAATGGCTGTTAAATTTCCCGTTATAAAAACAGCTCTGTCTGACCACCAACTGGGAGATGACCATAACCATTCGTTTCCATATCCACTGAGAGAAAGTAGAAAGAAAGCAATCAGAATCAGATATAATACATAATAAAGATAACTCAGGTCTCTGAGAAAGACATATAAAATAAAGTTATAAATAGCCATCACAAAAAGAATCCCATAAAAGATTCCCTGCCAGAACTGTTCACTATGATCTTTTTTCTGAAAAAAGGTTTCGGACTCAATGAGGACAGGCAGATCCAGAGGGCCATCTCCCCATACATACAGATAATAGGTTTGAGGAGTAGCAGATTGTGGTTTTATGCTAAATATAGGATACTTATAGGAGTAGAGTTTAGTAGTTTGTGATCCCAACTCCTGTACTTGAAATCCGGAATCTCCCTGAGGAATATACAATCTAGCATGAACCAGCAACGGATTGTGTATGGAAAGAATCCAGTTTTTATCAGGAGGAGACAGAATAGTAAACCGTAGCCAGTAACCTGCCTGGCTAAAGCCCAGACTAAAACTGGGATGAGATACAAACCTGTTTTGGAAAACAGGAGATTGTATCTGTGTAATGCTGAGCGATCGGGAATCATCTTTCAGCATTTTCAGATAAGGGTTCAGGTTATAAGTTACTGAATCATTCTGAAGTTTTAGACTATTTTGGGCATTGCTTATCGGTAATAAAAATAATTGAAATATCCAGACTACTATGCTATAAATGAAAATTCGCATAAAGGGTTGACAAACAAATAATAAATTATGTACAATTTTCTGGAGAAAAGACTCATCATGCAGAAGATTGGCTATTGATCAGGGATAATTAAACTTCCCTTGTATAGTTGCTGGTTAATTGTAACGCAAATATAGACTTTTGTTGAAAAAATTCAATTTAATGTTTGCGTGATATAGTAAACATATCTTAAAAGTGAGGTTTGTATCATATGTTTTTGTATTAAAATGTATTTTTTGACTTGTGAAAAAGGTGTTAATAAATGTATGTGTCTGTTGTATAGTGAGTTATATTCAAAGGTTTTATTCTTGTTTCTACCAAAAAATGCTATTGTGTTGAGTACGGATAAGTAAGGAAATAGTTACTATAAAACAGATTTGATTTTCTTTTCCTATCTTCCCACCTTTGCAGTTGAACAATCCGCTAGTATTATGACAGAATCACAAGCCCAGTCGCGCATAAATGAGCTTACTGAAAAGATAAATTATTACAACTACCGTTATTATCAGGATAGTATATCTGAAATTTCTGATTACGATTTTGATGTCTTACTGGAAGAATTGACAGGTTTGGAAAAACAATTTCCTCAGTTTCTTCAGCCTGATTCTCCTACGCAACGTGTGGGTGGGACTATTACAAAAAACTTTGCTTCTGTTAAGCATAAGTATCCTATGTTATCACTGGGTAACAGTTATTCAGAAGAAGAAATCAAAGATTTTGATACCCGCATCCGTAAATTGATAGATCATGAGTTTGAGTATGTATGTGAACTGAAGTTTGATGGAGTGGCATTGAGTCTGACATATAAAAACGGAGTGTTGGAGCGGGCTGTAACACGTGGTGATGGCGTACAGGGTGATGATATTACAGCCAATGCCCGAACCATCCGATCTATACCATTGAAGATTTATGGTGACAATATTCCGGCTGAATTTGAGGTAAGAGGAGAAGTGTTTATGCCCTGGAAGGTTTTTGAACAACTGAATCAGATGCGGGAGGATATTGGAGAAGCGTTGATGGCAAATCCCCGCAATGCTGCTTCCGGTACATTAAAATTGCAGGATTCAACAGAGGTGGCTAAACGGCAACTGGATTGTTACATATACTACCTTTTGGGTGAGAATCTGCCTTATCAGACTCACTCTCAGTCAATGGAACAACTAACAAAGTGGGGATTTCAGGTATCGCCAACCTATCGGGTTTGTAAGACTATTGAAGAGGTAATGGATTATATTCATTACTGGGATACAGAAAGATTTAACCTGCCTTTAGGAACAGATGGAATCGTGCTGAAAGTTAATGCCTTTGAGACACAACAAGAGTTGGGATTTACTGCAAAAAGTCCACGCTGGGCTATTGCCTATAAATACAAAGCACTAGGCGCTGCTACACCCCTGGAGTCAGTAAGTTATCAGGTTGGTCGTACAGGAGCTGTTACACCTGTGGCTAATCTAAAGGCTGTATTGCTGGCTGGTACAACTGTGCGAAGAGCCTCATTGCATAATGCCAACGAGATTGCCCGTCTGGACATTCATGAAGGAGATACATTGTTTATTGAGAAAGGGGGAGAGATCATTCCTAAAGTGACAGGTGTTGATCTGACTAAACGGAACGAGGGTTCTGCTCCCGTACAGTTTCCGACAACCTGTCCAGCCTGTAATACTGCATTGGTACGTATTCCGGGAGAGGCTGCCTATTACTGCCCTAATGAACTGGAGTGCCCTCCACAAATTAGAGGTCGTATTGAGCATTTTATCCAGCGTAAGGCAATGAATATGGATAGCCTGGGCGAAGGGAAAATTGAATTGCTCTATGATAAGGGTTTGGTGCATAGTCCTGCTGATTTGTACAAGTTAAATTACAATCAGCTTTTTGGATTGGAAAAAGTGATTACCAACCCAGACACTGGAGAAGTTCGACGGGTTTCGTTCAAACAGAAGACAGTCGAGAATATGCTGACTTCTATTGAAAAATCCAAGACTGTTCCTTTTGATCGGGTATTGTTTGCTTTGGGGATTCGTTATGTAGGAGCAACCGTTGCCGCAAAGCTGGCCGCCTATTTTGGAAATATAGATGCTATCTATCAGGCAACAGTTGAGCAACTGATGCAAGCACCTGAGATTGGCGGTAAAATTGCTGAGAGCATTGCCCGCTTTTTTTCCGAGCCACGAAACGTTGAGTATATACAGCAACTAAAAGAGGCTGGCGTACAGATGCAGATGGAGATGCGGGAACTGGTTATGGAGAGCAATGCACTGGAAGGCAAGTCATTTGTCATATCAGGTGTATTTGTGCACTTTGATCGGGATGTGTTAAAAGACAAGATTATTGCCAATGGAGGAAAGGTCTTAAGTGGTGTATCTGGAAAGCTGGATTTTCTGCTGGCAGGTGAGAATATGGGACCATCTAAACTGGAAAAGGCAGAGAAACTTGGTGTTAAGATCATTTCTGAGCAAGACTTTCTAACCATGATAGGAGAGACTGCCGAATAGTATTATCAAAAAACGGATTGTTACTTACAAAAGTGACAGTTTAGAAACAACCACTGCAAACGAAAAATGAAAATCGCTGACTATTTTCTGAAACGCAAGACAGATCAACTGATCCGAAAAGGGAGGTTACAGGAAGCTGTCATGGTTCCTATACCAGAAGTAAAAGATATTGGTATTCTTTTTCTTGAGGAAGAGGGCCAACATCAGGCTTTGAATCAGTTTGTTGAAGGCTTGATGAAGGATCATAAAAGAGTACGTGCACTGACATTCTTTGAGAATTATCACAGTAATCCGTATCAGTTTAAGTTCGATTTTTTTACAAAAAAAGAAATCTCTTTGTTTGGCGACATACAGAATGAAAAAGTAAGTCAGTTCATTGATTTTCGTTTTGATTATTTATTTTGCGTAAGCAGGCAAGTTTTTTTACCTTTCGAATATATTCTGATGCAAAGTCATGCTAAGTTCAGAGTAGGATTTCATGAGGAAGGCAAAGAGTATTTGTTTGATCTGATGGTTGAACCTCCACAGGATGCTTCTCTTCAGACCTTGCTGGCCCAGTTATATGAGTACACTCAAAAAATTAGTTTAAGCTTACATGAACACTAAATTTTATGGAACAGGCGTAGCGCTGGTAACGCCGTTTCAGGAGGATCTTTCCGTTGATTTTCCAGCCCTTGAGCGATTGCTTGAACATACCATCTCTGGTGGAGTAGATTACCTTGTTGTTATGGGTACTACTGGTGAGTCTGCTACTGTAACCAAGGCCGAACGAAAGGAAATTCTGAATTTTGTCAGAGAATATAATGCTGGACGTTTGCCTATTGTATATGGAATCGGAGGAAACAATACAGCTTCTTTACTGGATACTATTCAGGAAACAGATTTTAAAGATGTAGATGCTATCTTATCTGTGAGCCCTTATTACAACAAACCTACACAAAGAGGGATCATGGCTCATTATGAAACTGTAGCCAATGCTAGTCCGGTACCTGTAATTCTGTACAATGTCCCAGGACGTACAGCGTCTAACCTGACGGCTGCCTCTACTCTTGTACTGGCTCAGCATAAAAATATCATTGGTGTAAAAGAAGCCTCAGGCGATATGTCTCAGGGTATTGAGATTGCTCGCGATAAACCGGCTGATTTTCTGTTTCTGGCAGGAGATGATATGCTTACCGTGCCTATGACTACTTTTGGTGCAAAAGGGGTAATCTCTGTAATTGCCAATGCATTGCCTCAGCTATTTACCCGGATGGTAAATGAATCGCTTACCGGTAACTATACACAGGCTATGCCTTATCTGTTTCAGCTTTCACGGATCAATGATCTGATGTATGAAGAAGGCAATCCTGTAGGAGTAAAAAGTGCATTGAAATCATTAGGGATTTGTGAAGATCAAGTTCGGTTACCATTGGTGTCAGCCTCCGACTCATTAACGGCTCGTATCAAACAGACGCTGGCTAGCATGCAATTGCCTGAATTTGCCTAACAAGAGAATAGATATCTATAAAAAGAAAAGCCTGTGGGAACACAGGCTTTTCTTTTGAACTCTGATCATATATAGATCAGCTTTAAAAATAAAAGAAGTCTGAATCTACAATCCAGACTTCTTTTATTTTTAAAGCTGATTATTTTTCAGCGTTTTTCTTGTCTTGTACTTCAGTTCTTATTTCTTGAGCCAAAGTTTTTAGTTGTTGCATTCCTGCTCTTACACGTGTTCCTGCTGCTTGGTTTCCTTTGTCGTAGAACTTTTCAAAATCGCCTTCCAATGACAGTACTAGGTCTCTAATTTGCTCAAATCGTTTCATTCGATTGTGATTTTAGGTTATGGATGTATAATACTTTTGAACGCCCGAAATTACAGATTTAAATATTGCAGTCAAATATTTATAGGAAAAAAAGGCCTTTTTTTTGAAAAAAACGAAGGTTTTATAAAGATTCAAGGTTCGAAGGTGATATTTTCGGGGCAAAACGGAGAGGCTTATCCCTTATTTGACCATCTTCGAACCTTGATCTGAAGGGAATTATACATTCACCATCATAGGTACTTCAGTACTAGCGTATACTCCGCTACGCAGCTTGTCTGATATTTTATCAAATGCAACCAGCGTTTTTTCTACATCTTCCAGCGTATGAGAAGCTGTAGGGATAAGACGTAGAAGAATCATATCTTTTGGTACAACCGGATAGACAACCACAGAGCAGAATACACCATGATTTTCACGAAGGTCAATAACCATATTCTGCGATTCCGGAATAGTTCCATTCAGCATAACAGGTGTTACTGGTGATTCGGTAGTACCAATATTATACCCATGCTCACGCAATCCGTTCTGAAGTGCATTTACTACTTTCCATAGATTTTCACGTAATTCAGGTTGAGTACGCAGAAGTTCCATACGTTTCAGTGCACCAATTACCATTGCCATAGGCAAAGACTTGGCATAGATTTGTGAACGCAGGTTATAACGCAGATACATCAGAATGTCTTTCTTTCCGGCCACAAATGCGCCGAAGCCTGCCATAGACTTGGCAAATGTTGAGAAATACAAATCAATATCTTCTTGTACACCTTGTGCTTCACCTACCCCTGCACCTGTTGCACCCATTGTTCCAAATCCATGTGCATCATCTACCAGCAAACGGAAATCGTATTTTTTCTTCAGTTCAACGATTTCTTTTAGTTTACCCATAGCGCCTGTCATACCAAATACACCTTCCGTAATAACCAGAATACCACCCAGATTACCTGACTCTTGTTGTTTCTTTACGGCACGTTGCAGATTTTTCTCCAGATCCGCTATGTTGTTGTGGAGGTACTTGTATGTTTGTCCAATGTGCATACGAATGCCATCGATAATACAAGCATGAGCTTCTGCATCGTATACAATAATATCGTGGCGATCTGTCAGCGCATCAATAACGGACATGATACCCTGATAGCCATAATTTAATAAGATAGAATCATCTTTTTTTACAAACTCTGCCAGTTCACGTTCCAGTTGCTCATGGTAAACACTGTTTCCTGACATCATACGAGCTCCCATAGGTAAAGCCAAGCCATACTGTGCCGCAGCTTCTGCATCCGCTTTACGCACTTCCGGATGATTAGCCAGACCCAGGTAGTTATTTAAACTCCAGTTGAGCAACGTTTTTCCACGAAACTTCATATGCGGACCAATCTCTCCTTCTAATTTTGGGAAAGTAAAATACCCGTGCGAGTTATCAGAATGCTTTCCAATGTTTCCTGGATTCGCAATACGCTTTTCAAAAATATCCACGTGACAAAACGTTTATAAATGAACTAATAGAGAAAATTACAATTGGGATGTTAAGAAATTGTTATAAAAATCGGGCAAATATAGAGGAAAATTAGGAAAAGGCAACCTGTCTATGTCAAAAACCTGAGAGTAAGAGCTAATAAGCCCTGGATTTGTGACTATCTGGTACTTTTTAGAGATAATATAGGAATGCAATTTTACCTTTGTTTTTCCCTTATTGTTTTTATATGAAGTACATTATCCGTTTTCTTTTTCTTGTTCTGGGTATTATTTTCCTGACAGGTAAAGTCTTTTTGGACAATAGATACGCTAGCCAAGTATATGATACACATGATAACACATACCATTCATATCCTGATTATTCCCAATGGATAGGTAATCTGATTGTCATTGTCAGTATAATCGTTGGGATTATATATTTTTTTGCTTCTTTCAGAATTAGATTGAACTATTGGCTATTTTTTCTGCATCTGATAATGCAAGTTGTACTATTTTTTAAAATTCCATTATTCTCAATTGTAGCTTTCATGGGATTTCATAGACGGTACGTATCTCTAAATGGTTTCAATGGAAATGTAATAGATGAGGAAGCTGTTAAGATATGGAGTGGTGCTTTTTTAGCTATACAACTTATTCTTAGTATAAACCTGGTGATATCCACAAGAGAAAAAGATATCCCTTCTACGAAAGATCTTCATTCTTAGTAATTGAATTTCAATCAGTTTGTATAAAACTTTGGAAAATAGTAGTTCTTTACGAGCAAAAACTTCTACTTTTGCGTTTATCTATGTAAACCAGATTCACACTCGTACGTGAGTCGCTAAAACCCATTTTTATGTCAGATCAAATCAAAATTACCCTGCCTGACGGAAGCGTTCGTGAGTTTCCGAAAGGTTCCAGCAGTATGGACGTTGCTTTGTCCATCAGCGAAGGATTGGCCCGTAATGTGCTGTCCGCTAAAGTAAAAACAACTTCTATGGCAGAAGGACAGGTATGGGATGCTTCCCGCCCTATTGATGAGGATGCAGAAGTAAAATTATTGACCTGGAATGATGAAGAAGGCAAAGCTACTTTCTGGCATTCGTCTGCTCACTTAATGGCTGAAGCCATCGAAGCTTTATATCCCGGAACAAAATTTGGGATTGGACCTGCCATTGAGAAAGGTTTCTATTATGATATTGATTTAGGTGATAAATCATTGACTCAGGAAGATTTCAAGCGTATTGAAGATAAAATGCTTGAACTGGCCCGGCAGAAAGAAGAGTTTAAACGTGAGTCGATAAGTAAAGCAGATGCTATTGCTTATTTTAAAGAAAAGGGTGATGAATACAAGTTGGAGTTGTTGGATCGTCTGGAAGATGGAAGTATCACTTTCTATACTCAGGGTAACTTTACTGATTTGTGTCGTGGACCTCATATCCCTAACACAGGTGTCATTAAAGCGGCTAAGTTAATGAACGTAGCGGGTGCATACTGGTTAGGACAGACTGACCGTAAACAGTTGACTCGTGTGTATGCCGTCACTTTCCCAAAACAGAAAGAACTGGATGAATATGTGCATCTGTTGGAAGAGGCGAAGAAACGCGATCACCGTAAACTGGGTAAAGAACTGGAACTGTTTACTTTCTCTGAGAAGGTAGGAGCTGGTTTACCACTGTGGTTACCAAAAGGGGCGTTATTACGTGAACGTCTGGAAAACTTTATGCGTCGTGCCCAGGTAAAAGCAGGATACTCACCTGTGGTTACCCCACACATTGGAAGCAAGAAGTTATATGTGACTTCAGGCCACTGGGATAAATATGGTAAAGACTCTTTTCAGCCTATTCACACACCGGAAGAAGATGAGGAGTTTTTGCTGAAACCTATGAACTGTCCGCACCACTGCGAAATTTATAAGTCCAAGCCACGTAGTTACAAGGAGTTACCTTTGCGGCTGGCTGAATTTGGTACTGTATATCGGTATGAGCAGAGTGGGGAATTACATGGTTTGACTCGTGTAAGAGGATTTACTCAGGATGATGCACACATTTTTTGTCGCCCGGATCAGGTAGAAGATGAGTTTAAGAAAGTAATTGATCTGGTACAGCATACCTTTAAGTCACTTGGCTTTGAAGATTATACTGCCCAGGTTTCTCTGAGAGATCCAGAGAACAAACAGAAATATATTGGAACAGACGAGCAATGGGAGAAAGCAGAGAACTCTATTCGCCGGGCTGCTGCTGAAAAAGGGTTGACTACTGTAGAAGAACTAGGTGAGGCTGCTTTTTATGGTCCCAAGCTGGATTTTATGGTAAAAGATGCATTGGGCCGGAAATGGCAGCTGGGAACTATCCAGGTAGATTATAACCTGCCTGAACGTTTTGAACTGGAATACATTGGTGCAGATAGCCAGAAACATCGTCCGGTTATGATTCACCGTGCACCATTTGGTTCACTGGAGCGTTTTATAGCTGTATTGACTGAGCACTGTGCAGGTAATTTCCCATTGTGGCTGGCTCCGGATCAGATTGCTGTATTGCCTATTTCTGAAAAGTATACAGAGTATGCTCAGGATGTGTTTAGTGCATTACAACAAGCCGACATCCGTGGATTTATGGATAACCGGGATGAAAAGATCGGAAAGAAAATCCGGGATGCAGAAGTGCAAAAAGTGCCTTTTATGTTGATAGTAGGAGAGAAAGAGCAGGCAGATCAGAAAGTTTCTGTACGTCGGCACGGCCATGGTGATTTGGGTAGCTTTACCCTGCATGAGTTTGTCGAAATCTTCCGCCAGGAAGCAGAGAAACATTTGCAAACTGTTTAATATATAATCTAGACTATAAAACAAAACCCTCATGTTTACATGAGGGTTTTGTTTTATAGTCTATTGCGAATTGACAAATTGATTCAATCGATCTATTAGTTGATCAACGTGTTCCGCTCTGGTATGAAGGCTGGTAACACCCACACGCAATACCTTGCCATACTCTGCAATAGGAATAGTGGAGAGCCAGAAGTTTCCTTCCTGTTCTACCTGTTTCTGTATTTTATCTGTAGAAATAATCCCTGATAGAATAGCAGGATGAGTAAAATTAAGTACAGCTACCGGACTATCGTTGATAATAAGCCAACCAGATGCCATTAGTTTTTCTTTCATGTATTCTGCAAGCTGACACTGGTACTCCATTTGTGTTGCGATGGCATTCTGCCCTTTTTCTGCCAGTACCATAAATAGTTTCAATCCGATAAATCTTCTGGACCATTGCAGACTAGTGGCATAGGGTTCCGTTTGCAGATGAGATGGCATATAGGCTGCCGGAATATTGAATGCTGTTTGCACAGCTGTACTATGTTTAGTAAAGAACATACCCGCTCCCATAGAAGTGGATAGCCATTTGTGTGCATCAATGGTTATTGAATCAGCCTGTTCAATACCATTTAGATACGATTTAAGCTTCTCAGATAGTACGGCTGCTCCAGCCCACGCAGCATCTACATGAAACCAGAGATCATATTTCTCTGCTAACTTTGCTAGTTGTGGTAGAGGGTCGATGGTTCCACTACCTGTTGTACCTGCAGTACCTATCAAAACAGCAGGGTCGTAACCAGCCAAAATATCTTTCTGAATTTGTTCTTCCAGATGGAACAGACTTATCTTTAACGACTTATCAAGAGGAATCTTTCGTAATGTTTTAGACCCTAACCCTGTATTTTTCACAACCTTATCAAACGAGTTGTGTCCCGCTTCAGAGATGTATACAACAGGTTTTTTTTCCAAGGCCCAAACTCCTTCTTCAACATACGCAGGATACCGATGTGCTAATGCAGCTAATAATCCCATATGATTGGCTTCCGAACCTCCAGAGGTGAAACAGGAGTAGTAATCACCTGAGTAGCCAATATGTTGAGCCATAAAGTCAAGTACATGTTTTTCAATGGCATTGGCAGCAGGCGAATGAGAGTGTACTGCCAACTGAGGATTGTATAAAGCTACCAGCGCATCCGCAATAATAGAAGCCTGAGTGGTGGCAGGATTATACAAACCAAAATAACCAGGATGAGGTACATGAAGATTGCCTTCTTTGAGAATGTTACTTACCTGTGTAGTAAGGGTAGCTAGTTCTATAGGTTCCTGAAAGTCATAGGAATGTAGCCGTTTTTCAAGCTGCTTTGTTGTGATATGAGGTGCAATTGTATGAGGAAAGATCTGACTCTGATAGCTTTCTATGATTTCTTGCAGAAGTGAAAGTGGAGTTTGCATGGCTCTTTGATAGTATAATGTAAAGATACCAGAACCTGATGGCTTTTGAACGGTTGTTCGATAAAAGTAATCACAAGACGAATTCATTTCTTCATCTTGTAATTACATAAAAGCCATCCACTAATCACAATTACAACTAATACCTGCTTTGGCAAATGTACCTTCAGTAGCATAACCATCTCGTTTCCACCAATCCAGTCCGCCAATAAGTTCTTTGACAGTTACTCCTAATTTGGCAAGTTTATAAGCACCTTTGGTAGATCCATTACAGCCAATGCCATCACAATAAGTGACATAGATATAGCTAAGATCAAGCTGTTTGACCGTTTCTTCATTCATGGTTTTGTGATGAAAGTTTTGGGCAACCGGAATATGTTCATTGGCATAGGCTTCGGGTGAACGAACATCCAGAATAATAATCTTTTCATTGTTCAGAATAGCCTGGTGAGCATCCCAGGAATCAATTTCATAGGCTAACTTGTCTTCGTAATGTTTTACATGTGCATTCATAACGGTATGGGTTTTGGTGATGGATGCAAAGCTAGTGAGTGCGGAAATGGCTCAAAAACGAAAAGATTTCATGTCCATTATCAAATTTTTTCATGAAAAACCCTGAGGTGCAAATAGTACCTTTGCCGATATTCTTTTTGTTAAAATATAAAGTAGGAATCAAGACTGTCAATGGAGATCCGTCATCTGAAATTAATAAAAGCGATTGTAGAGGAAGGAAGCATTACAAAAGCGATAGATAAGCTGCATCTAACTCAATCTGCCTTAAGCCATCAACTGAAAGAGGCTGAATACCAGTTAGGAACGAAGATATTTGTACGATTAAACAAGAAGTGGATTCTAACTAGTGCAGGGGAGAAGATATATACTCTGGCTAATGATATTCTGACTAAACTTTCAGAAACGGAGCAGGAAATCAAACAGTTGGTGTATGGAGAGGTAGGGGAGATTCGTATCAGTACAGAGTGTTATACAAGTTATCACTGGCTGCCTTCTCTGATGCGTCAGTTTCATGTACTGTATCCTAATGTAGAAATCAAGATTGTCATGGAAGCTACCCATGAGCCGTTACAAAGGCTAACAGAAGGTATGCTGGATATTGCTATTAGTAGCGATCCTGTCAAAGACGAGAATATCAAATACATTGAATTATTTCAGGATGAGATGGTTGCGGTAGTACCAGACGAACATCCCTGGGTAAATAAAAGATTTGTAGAAGCACAGGATTTCGCAGACCAGAATCTTATTATTCATTCACTTCCCTTAAAAACGGTGACTATCCACCAGCATATATTGGCACCTGCCAATATATCACCTAAGAAGATTATCATTCTTCCGCTGACAGAAGCTTCACTGGAAATGGTGAAAGCTGATATGGGAGTAATGGTAATGGCTAAGTGGGCACTGCAGCCTTATTTACATGCAGGTAATCTGAAAACTGTTAAGATTGGCAAAAATGGATTGAAGCGAAAACATTATATAGCTGTTTTGAAAAAGCGTCAGTATCCGGCGTATTTCAATCATTTTATAGATTTTTTACAAAGCGAAATAAAAGTAGGATGAGTTATCATTTTCGTATATGTCAGCTGGAAGATATAGATGCTTTACTGATATTATGTCAAGAACATGCAGAATATGAGCAGACTAATTATATGTTGGAAGGGAAGAAAGAAGTTTTTCAAAAGTTGCTTTCACTCGAGAATTCTCCTTTGCATTGTTGGATAGTGGAGGATGGGAGAGAGATTATAGGGTACTTTACCTATACATTTGATTTCTCAACCTGGGATGCGGGCTATTTTTTACATCTGGATTGTTTGTACCTAAAACCATTCTGTCGTGGTAAAGGGATCGGATATTCTATCATGCAATGGCTGAAGAAAATAGCCGTTGAAAGATCTTGTGTAAATATACAATGGCAGACTCCAGTTTTTAATGAAAATGCTATTCGGTTTTATAAATGCATTGGTGGTAAAGGAAAAGAGAAAGTCCGTTTTTCTTTATCTATTTAACAGATAACCAATACACTACTTTTTTATTTACTACGATTAAATTCTGGAAAGTCCGATTTCTTCTTATGATGAGATAGATCAGGCTTTGGGTATTTTTTATTGCTCCTTGTGTATAAGAGATGATTTTTTTAAATTAAACTTTCAATATGTTTTGAAAATAAAATATATTGTCACTAGCTTTGCATAGTTAAATCCAAGGCAAAGGTATCATGACAGATCAATTAAAAAGGCACCCATTTCCTGTTGTTGCTCACTTTAAATTTTCATTGGTACTATCTTATGCATTACCTCAGGAAGTATTGCGTCCCTTGTTACCTCCTCATCTGGAATTAGATACTTTTAATGATTTTGGTTTTGTAACAGTGGCAATGGTGCAAACAGAAAATCTGCGTCCGGCAGGATTTCCTGAGTGGATGGGACAGAATTTCTTTTTAATCGGTTATCGTTTGTTTGTTCGTTACCATACTACCAATGGGAAGAGGCTGCGTGGATTATACATTCTCCGATCAGAAACAGATAAACTACTGATGAAGACATTGGGAAACATGTTAACCCATTACCAGTATGCGTTGACAGATATTCAGTGGAACATGAAAGAGAAAAACATATCTGTATTCAGTAGGACCTCAGATTTACATGTAGAGGTACAGTGGAATGACGAGCATAGCCAGCTGCCTGAAAATTCCGTATTTGCTAACTGGAAAGAGGCTCGTCGTTTTGCCGGGCCGCTACCTTTTACCTTCGATTTTAAGCCAAAGACTAATCACATGACTATCATTGAAGGTGTTCGTGAAAACTGGACTCCCTTGCCTGTAAATGTACAAGCTGCCAGAATTGGTTTTCTGAACAATACTCCTTTTGACCACCCTGAATTACAATTATCCAATGCATTTGTGGTACAGAACATTCCGTATCGATGGGAGAAAGGAAGGATAGAAAACGTATTACAATAGGGTGATAGAAGTCAAATTTGATCTAATCTGTATAGTATAACATGGAAACATCCTATCAAAGAAAATATTGGGAAGGCGTAGTAAACATAATACGATTCAACTGGCATTTTTATGTGCTGGCTTTTGGAATAGTGTTAGTTGTCTGTATCCTGATTTACCTAGATGTGTTTACAGGATTAATACAGCCTATTGCTGGTATTGGCACAGGAATCGCATTCTTTTATCTGCTAGGTTCTTTAGTGGTGTCGCATTTTATCTACGACCGATCCGATTTATACAAGCTGACTTGGCTAAACCGCTTGCAACTATCTGGAATTGGAACATTTGTGAATATACATTCCGGATTTGATGAGACTAGTTTGCTATTACAGCGTTTTTTTCCAGGTGCAGACTGGAAGATCTTAGACTTTTATGATCCAGCAAAAAATACAGAGATTTCAATTAAACGTGCCCGCAAATATAAGCCTGTAGTAGCAGGAACAAGAACTGTTCAGACAACAAATTGGAATTTGTTGTCAGGTTCTGTCACTACTATCTTTGGATTTCTGGCTATTCATGAGATTCGCACACCGGAAGAAAAGGTTCTTTTTTTTCAGGAAGCATATCGTGTGTTGGAGAAAGAAGGACATTTCATATTAATAGAACATTTAAGGGATAGAAATAACTTTCTAGCGTATGGACCTGGCTTTTTTCACTTTTTTTCCGAAAGATCATGGAAAGAAGCATTTAATAAAACCGAGTTTTTACTGATTGATCAGTTTCGTATCAGTCCATTTATTAGTGTATTCGTATTGAAGAAATAAACTAACTCTTACTTATGGCTAATGGTTTAATTCTACATCTGCATATTATTGGATGTCTATTACTCTTACTGGCAGTTGTTCACCTTGATTTTCCCAGACGCTTCAGCTGGAAGATTGAATTGTCTTCTTTGTCATTAATGAACAGACAAATGATTCAGGTTCATACCTTTTTTATTGCCTTGTTTGTGGGATTGAATGGTCTATTATTCTTATCAATGGCGGAAGAATTACTACAACCTTCCCCTTTAGCTCGTGCTATCACTATTGGCTTACTTGTTTTTTGGGGATGTCGGTTAGTGTTTCAATTTTTGGTATACGATTCTGCACTTTGGCGAGGCAAGCGTTTTGAGACTATTATGCATATTATATTTAGTCTATTCTGGTCTTATTGCCTGGTCATCTTTATTCTACTATTCACCATACAAATACAATGAACCCAGGATTACTATTCTTTTTGAGGTTAGTGTTATGCCTCAATTGGTTGTATCAAGGACTTTACCTCAAACTAATTAAAGTTGACAAACATCATCTGGATGTAGTAAAGGGGCTTGGAGAGGGTATATTATCTGCTCAGCAATTTTTGTGGATAATAGGCATTGGCGAAACTATACTTGCTTTAGGAATATTGAGTGGTTTATACTACAGGTTTGTTTCCTGGTTTCAAATAGGGTTAATTTTACTAATGAATATAATAGGTATTTTGTTTAGTGGCGCTATAGAAGCACCTATTGGCTTATTAATTACAAACCTACCTTTGCTTTGTTGTGCTTATATTATAGGAAAATATGGTCCCGGAAAATTTCTTTAAACTATACTATTGTGAGTCATAAACAAGTCTCATCTTTCTGGAAATGGGGACGATTGGGAAAGAAAAGGATTAGTCAACCTCGTTTGTTATTTGGCCAGGTATGGGAAGATCCGGTGGTTGAAGTAGCGTTATTAAAGCAGGTTCCTGATCCTCAGCATATTTGTGTGGTAGCATCAGCAGGATGTACAGCTTTTAGCCTGGCTGGCCATACTTCAGCACAAATAGCCGCAATTGATATCAATACTGCTCAGATTTACTTTTGTCAGCTTAAGTCTGCATTGCTGCAAGTACTTAGTTATAAAGATTTTTTAAATGCTCTGGACAAGAATGCTGAGTCTTTCTATAAGAAAGTAGAAAGACTATTACCTGATGAAACGCAACAATATTGGTCTGATAATCTGCATTTACTGAGCAGAGGTATGAATCATGCCGGTTTTATAGATCGGAAGATGACTTGGTTTTCTACCGTTTTTTTGAAACTTGTTTCTTCTTCAAATTTGTTTCATCAATTTTTGAATTTGACTGATGTAGAACAACAAAAGCAGCAATTTCCTGTTGTGCTAAAAGAGAAACGTTTAAAGAGGATAGTCTCTATTCTGTTAAGCAAGACAATTCTTAAGTGGATATTCGGAAAAGAGGTGATAAGTCGTTTACCTACGGATTTTTCGCTGTATATTTTCAACAAATTACAAACCTGGTTTACAACTACACCCTTACATAGCAATCCGTATATATGGCAGACATTCCTGCAAAGCTATAATTACGAGTTAGAAAATACACTGCCTTTATATTTGTGGCCTTCTGTCTATAAACATATAAAAGAGAAACTATCCAATATTCATTGGATGCAAAGTGATATGGTAAATTATCTGACAACACAACCCGCTGCCAGTATCCATTTCTTTGCAATGTCTAATATTCTGGAAGCAATGGATGAGGTTTTTACAGCAAGAGTATTGAAGGAGATCAGGAGAACTGCATGTCAGGATGCATTGATTGTATTTCGGTATATAGTTTTAGACCCAGATGTCTATATACAGCAATTGGTTGGTTTCGAGTTAATTAATGCAGATGAATATGTAATAAAAGAACAGGAAAGAAGCGGTATCTGCAACAATTTTAGAATATATAAAATCGTATCTGCCATTAAATAAAATTCCTCTGTCATACTGATTGACAGAGGAATGACTGGTAATGTTATGTTTAAAATTCTTTTATTCTTTATCCAGTAATCTCACCAGTAGTTTGTCTATTCGATTACCATCCATATCTACAATTTCAAAAGATAAGTTATTCCACTCAAATTTTTCACCAGTCTTAGGGATTTCATGGGCTATATTAAATATTAACCCTCCTAAAGTATGAAAGCCTGCCCGTTCTTCCGGATCAACATCTCCCATTTCAAAATATTGAAGAAATTCTTCAAAGGACATTAGACCATCAACCAGAAACGTTCCATCCTCACGTTCTACAATTGTATAACTTTCATCTGTTGCAGGTTCCAGTTCACCTACCATGGCCTCAAATAAATCTTTAAGCGTAACCAGTCCCTGTATGGTTCCAAACTCATCAACTACCATGGCAATTCGGTTTTTGGATTTCTGAAACTGTTCCAAAACCCGAAATGCTTTCATGCTCTCAGGAATAAATAAAGGTTTTTCTGCTATATTTTGTAAGTCTACAGTACCATTCTGCAAAAGAGTTTGTAGAAATTGTTTAGTAGAAACAATTCCAATAACATCGTCCAGGGAATCATTACATACAGGAAAATGACTATAAGGAGCTTGCATAACAGTTTCTTTTATGTTATCAAACTCATCATTACTATCAATCCATTCAATATCAAGTTTATTGGTCATGATAGATCCGACCCGTCTGTCACTTAATGTAAATACCCGATCTACTATTTCCTGTTCTACTTCTTCGAATATACCCATATTGGTTCCCTGAGCTACCAGCGATTTAATTTCTTCTTCTGTTACAGAAGGCTCATCAGAAGGTTTTATCTGAAATAGCTTTAATAACAAGTCTGTAGTTATACTCAAAATCCAGACAAATGGGAGAAAGAGCTTAGATATCAGATTCATTGGGATTGCCATAACCCGGGCAATGCCTTCAGGGAAGTTCATGCCGATTCGTTTTGGCACCAACTCTCCTAATACCAAAGAGAAAAATGTAATGGCTACTACAATTACAGAGAATGCAATTTCATTGCTGTAGGGTCTGAGTTGCTCAAATTGAGCAATCCATACAGCCAGATTTTCTGATAAACGTGCTCCCCCAAATGCTCCGGTTATAACACCTATTGTTGTAATACCCACTTGCACAGTAGAGAGAAATTTATTAGGATCATTGGCAAGTGAAAGTGCTACCTCCGCATTACGATCTCCTTTTTGTGCATCATTTTCGAGCCGGGATTTGCGAGAGGACACAATGGCAATCTCCGCCATTGAAAAAATACCATTGATTAAAATAAGTAAGAGGATGAAAAAAACCTCTGATGCCATGTAAAGGGATAGGATGATTGAGGGCGCAATATAGGAAATTCTGATATTATTTTCAGGAATGCTCCTTCAGTTTGCCCTCATATAACTTATTTTCCTTCAATGTGTCCTTCTTTAAGTAATGTTATTTTACTCTGTATAGAGGTTACATTGCATACAATAATATGCCTTAGTTGGATAGCTAACTTACTTCTTCTTTTTCCTCTATTGGCTAGTATTTCTTTTAAAAGAAGCAACAAAATTACTTTTCTCACAATGCATTGACTTGAATACATCCAGTCTAGTATACATATACATATAAAGATGAATTGTATAGCTACTGCTAGATAAGAGTGCCATAATTTAAAAATACGAGATCAAAACTGACATGGTAAGAAACATACAGAAAAGACCAAGAAATGCTGAGATTTCTCCAGGAACTTTGAGGTTGAATTGTAAGAAGAGATTTAGAGTGATTTACCTAGGGTGAAGGAAGAGTATGAAAAGGAAGATCACTAGTCTCTTTAGTAGTAAGCAAATCCATAATGCATCTGATAACACAGCTATACTGATAAACATGTCAAAACAATTACTCTACAGACTTGCTATTACGAGCATCCTTTGGATGATTACAATAGCGTATACCAACGCCCAGAGTTTATACTGGGTAGGAGATGGCGGATCATGGAATGATGACAGCCACTGGTCTGCTACTTCAGGTGGAAGTGGAGGGGCAGGTGTGCCTGCCACTACCAATGCAGCCATCTTTGATG
>NZ_JASJOR010000045.1:0-51631 GCF_030068545.1 Xanthocytophaga flava
TGTCGGATGAAATTTTGAGGATTCGCTCGATGTTCAATCTTGAACTGTTGGCTCATTAGCAAAGTATGAACCGTAGAAAAGAGGGTTTGTATTTTCGTTTCCATACTTACTTAACCCAATACTTAACCCAATACTTAACTCTTAAGTTGACAGCATTGAGCGTCCGCTAAATGCTGTCAAGGTAAGAAAACCACTCAAACTACCTCACCTGTCCTTCTGGAAGAATCTCGTGGCAAGACCGGCGGCCTCTCCGACTAGAGATGATTTTTTCTCTCATAAAGGAAATGTGGCACTATTTGTCACAAGATTCTTTCAGAAGGACAATAAAGAAATATGAAAAAAAGAAATAAATTTCCTTACCTTGACTGCATTGAGTGGAAGCTGCGTTGGTAGGTAAGGCCCTGTTTAAGTACTATCACACAACTGAACTTGGCTCAATTTGTCCCAACGCAACGGACGTTGCTTTCAATATAGGTCCGAACGGACGTTCGAACCAGCGTCTTTCTATTTTAACCGGTTTCGTCTTCCCTTAAAACTTGTTTGTGAAAAAGTTATGCGACAAGATAAGTGTTAGCCGCTATGTTTTTCGGAAATGAGTTCTCTACTAAAGAAAAAGACATCCGTACTGTCTTCCAGAAGGGCAGAAAGGGTATCTGAGCCTTTTCTTTATCTTGACAGCATAGAGGGACTTGCTTTTACCTGTTGTTTTTGTCAATGAGGCTTACCATATTTTTATTAAAGGATGAAAGGTTGCTATCTAATACAGCAAAAAATTCCAGGTCTGCGTTTTCGATTTCAATGAGTGATTTTTGTAAAACCACTTCACTCGCTGAGGTTAGTCGAATGGCTTTTGCTCTTGGGTCTGTTTCATGTTCATTTCGTGTGAAAATAAGTTAAAAAAAGCCTAATAAAATGCAGACAGGTATTTTCTATTTGCGATTAGCTTACTTCACAAATTATTCAAAATAGTTACCAGCACATTCTTCCAGAAAAACTGTAATAGTACTAAAAAACAGCTAATCGATAGCTATGTTATTTTATTGTTAAGATTTCTATTTTTAACTGATTATATATATGTAAAATAAATAATAGTATGTACTATTGTCTTAGTAAATACATATATTATTTTTTGCACAGAAAAGCGTTCATTTTTATCTCAGAAACGTAATTTAACTCGTAATCTTTCTTGAAACGAATAATTTCCTTAAAAAGAAAGTACTTTCCTTTATTTCACAACACAAAGCAGTAATAACAGATTTTTAATACTATTGGATTTTTTAGGTTGTTCTATTAGTTTTTTGCTTTATCTATAAGGCGTACTTGCTATATACTTTATTAGAAGTTGATTTAATGTTGATATAAATAGAGAAAGTAGCTTAGTTGATCTTTACAGAAGAACTGTACTTACCAATAAGTAGTATGGATACTTTTTATATGCCTGTTACTTATTGCTATGTTCTATATTTTTAACAATTAAAACTCTATTAACTTTATGATCAACTTTATTCATAAGTACGTACTTAAATCATACGTAATCTTTCCTCTATTATCTATTTTTATCTTTGCAAGCTGTTCTACTTCCAATGCAGAAGAGATCTCTCGAGACTACTCTGGTGAAGAACTTTTTAAAGGAATCTTTTTTCTTCAGGGAGACTCTGCTTCTCAGCTAGAGTCCTTACAACCACAACTTGCTAAGCGAAAAGCAATGTATGCCACTTATCCTGAGATGCAAAAGGCATATGCAGAGTTTTCTGATGAAATTATAAGTCAGATAAAAAAGATAGAACCTTCTTATTTCAAACAGTTTAAAGCTCAGATTCAAACCAAGAATCTTTACAAAATTCAGTTGGCATTAACCAATGGTGCTAAGATGATTAAACTGGGTGGATTAGCCTCAGAAAAATACAATGGTATTTTTAGATTAGCTGATCAACTGGATGAGAAAAAGGTAGACCTTAGTACAGAAGATTTCAAAAGCCTCAATACGACAAAAGAAGAGGATATGAAAAAATTTAAGGCATTGTTGAGTGAAAAGTATTCTATAAATCTAGATGATGAAGACTACAAAGTTGCCTGTACTCCTCCTATGGCTATATGTGTTGCTCTATTGATAGGTGCTGTTGTTGCTGTTACTGTTGCAGCGGTATTGCTTGAAGTATATGCTGGTGCCTTTCTATGGGGACCATCGGAAGGTTTTGGTGGAAGTGGTACTGTAGGAGATGCATATCTGGAAAATAACTATCTGATTAAAGAGATCGCACAGACGTTCTAACGTTTACTGTATCAGAACAAAAAATAAGAACATTTGGGTAGGGAGTCATATGGCTTCTTACCCAAAGCTTAAACCGCCTATAGAATGAATGCAACATTCAAAATAGCAATATGGATTGGATGGGCTCTGGTTTTTTATATATCAGCCCTTTGCTATATAGATAACTCTACTCTCTTATCGTATGAGTTTAAAAAACATTTTACCTATATGGTACCTCAAGGATGGGCTTTTTTTACGAAAGATCCTAAAGAAGCTTTGGTAGAGATTTATAGATTATCACCTGATAACCGTCTTGAATTAGTAACATACAATAATACTTCTCATTTGAACTATTTTGGGATCTCTAGAAGAAGCAGAGCCATCGCTTATCAGTTGTCACCTCTTGTGTCAAGCATACCTCGGGAAGCCTGGATAAATGGAATAGGCGAGTTAAATGTAGATAAAGAAAGCAAAGTGTTTGATATTAAATTAAAGAAGAAACTTACCTATTTTCCTGCTGGAGTATATGTTGTCTATCAATATAAACCTATTCCACTAGAGTGGGCTCATCAGAAACAGGAACAATACAGACCATATTTAATCGCAAAAGTACGAGTCATCTACTGATATGTTTTTGAAAGAAAAATACGTTTTTACGAATGTGTATGGACTGGCACGATCTATCCTTGCATTTGGGACCATTATAAGTCTGAGTTTCACTTCATCTTCAGACTTTTTTCCTCATGAAGCAATTACAACCGGTCTGTTAAGGAATAACATAATTCCTAATTTTTATCAGATTATGGGGTATGAAAATCTTCACACAAGTATTTTTATTAGTATTCTGATATTATGCTCTGTTATCAGTGGCTATCTGCCCCAAATTACAGGAATTCTTCAGGCCTGGATATCCTATAGCTTTTTTACAGGAGCAATACTTGTAGAAGGGGGAGATCAGATTACCCAAATCATTACTTTTCTTCTTATTCCTATTACCATTTTTGATAAAAGACTGAACCACTGGAGCTCTAAAGAATTTTTTACCTATAAGCGAAGTAAAGCCATAGAATATATTTGTTATACATTCTTTGTCGTTATTCAGATACAAATGGCTATAGTTTATCTGATTGCAGGAGGAGGAAAAATGAAAAGCCCGGAATGGATGAATGGTAATGCCTTTTACTATTGGTTTAGTCATGTACCTTTTGGCGCTTCGGGTTTTATAAAGACCCTTTTTGAACCGATTGTGTCTAATGAATATATTGTTCCCTTAATTACCTGGGGCGTGATTGGCTTTGAGTGTATATTATTTGCTGCCTTCTTTATGGAAGATCCCAGAAAGAAGAGAGTATTGTTCTGGATGGCGGTTTTATTTCACTTTATGATCGTTCTGGTCCATGGATTGGTTTCTTTTTATTTTGCTATGGTAGGCGGTCTTATTCTGTATTTACTACCTATAAATGTTCCGCTAAAGTTTCCGCAGATATCTCTGAAGAGTAAATCAAAAATATATCAGCCTGCTATCATTCAGGAAGAAGCAGCCTGATCAACAAGCAACTTAACTAAAAGACTACTTACTAACTAATACTATCAATGAATGACTATTTGTTTTTTGAGCGGCAAAAGTTTAGACAAGCTCTTGTCTGGATATTACTGATCCCTATAAATATCTTTTTTATTTACTCACTGGTCAGTCAGTTGATTTTTCACAGTGAAGTTGGGACAAAGCCCATGGGAAATATTGCGTTGATTTTCTCTTCTATATTGGTCTTTGTGGTGAGTGCATTGTTTATTATTATGAGACTTGATACGATTATTAGAGAAGATGGAATCTATTATAAGTTTTTTCCTTTTCACAAGGAATTTAGAAAAATTGACTGGAAAGAAATCAAGGATATATACCTGCGGAAATACAATCCTATAACAGAATATGGAGGTTGGGGACCTAAAAGGGGACCATCCGGCCGGGCATTCAATGTCTCAGGAAATCAGGGTCTGCAATTGATATTAAATGATGGCAATAAGGTCTTGTTAGGAACTCAGAAGTCTGATGATTTAACACAGGTCTTGAACAGACTGAATAGTACCAGAAAAAACACTTGATCTTGATTATGCAACTTTTTGTTGTTTTTTGATTTACATCGTTTTTGTTTTCAACTCTGCTAAAAGAAATATGTATAAGTTTAGTCAGTATTTGATCATAGTTTGTCTGGCAATAATTTCTTGCAGAAACGAGAGCAATGAACCTCAACTTACTAATAATCAAAATGAGAGTTTTAATGATAGTTTATTTGCATTAATCAAAGAAACTTATTTTTGGGAAAGCTCTCTACCCCCAAAAACAAGTTTTTTTACATCTGATGTGATTACACCAGCAGATATTGTTCTGAAAGCCAGAACGTATAGTCCTAAAAATCCAGCTACTGACAAAAATATTGATAAATGGAGCACAATCATTTCTCTTGCTGACTGGAGTAATTCGGTAGAAGGAAAGTTTGATGATTTTGGTTGTATTTTCAGATTTTATTCAAAAGACGATTTAAGAATTGCTTTAGTACAGCCTAATTCAGTAGCAGGACAAGCTGGCCTGCGACGAGGTAGTAAGGTTTATTCAATAAATGGCATACCAGCAAATGATACGTATGGAGTACAACTGGAGACAGAGATAGGAAGCCAGAGAACAATTCGCCTTTCTTTAGACTATAACGGAAAAGATTCTTTGGTAACACTCAATAGAACACTTTATGATTTTAATCCAATAATTTCTTCAAACCTGTTTAGAACAGTTAATCATACAATAGGATACTTACATATTCAATCCTTTATGAGCTCTACAGTTCGTGTTTTTAAAGAAAAGATTACAGGATTTCAAAAACAAAATATAGATGCGCTAATTATTGATCTAAGATACAATGGTGGAGGATTGATATCTGCCATGGAAGAATTAGCTAATGTTCTGGCCCCTGCAAGTGCACAGTTTAAAGTGATGTACTCTATAAAACATAATGAAAATTATAAAGAATTTAACGCGAATACATTATTTGCAGGCTCCGATATAAAACTAAATGTAAAGAAGATTTACTTTATTACTACAAGAAATACTGCCTCTGCCAGCGAGATGTTAATTCATTCTCTGAGCCCTTATATGAATATAAAAAAAGTAGGGAAGCCTACCTATGGAAAGCTTATGGGTATGTATACGATTCCTCTTCATAGGTATACACTCATACCTGTTTCATTTATGGTATTTAATTCGTTAGGGCAACATGATAACTTTATGGGACTAAACCCTGATATTTATCAAAGTGACGATCTGTTGAATGAATTTAATGAGAAAGAAGAATGTATCAAAGCTATTATAGCTGATATAGAAATATCGGAAAATGGCAAAGGAGCTACTACTCTCTCTCATAAGAAAAATACCTTATCTGATGATTATCATTTACTGGGGACGTCTACTGTTTTTAACGGAGCTTACAAAACAAGAAAGTCAAAGTGAAAGAATATATTGTTTCTGTGATAAGCAATACCATAAGGGAAAGAAAACTAAAGAGGTTTATTTCAATTTTTATCAGTTGTCTGATTATTTTTACTCACTTTAATACTTTCTACTTTTCACTCCCATTTCCCTCATATATTGTATATAACGGCGTTATACTTTTTATATCCTTTCTTCTAATTTTCGACAGTTATCTAAGTGATGAGCATCCTATCCGTCTACATAAGTTAGATAGTATTTTTCTTGTTTATGCACTGTATCAGTTCGTAAACTATGTTATTTTTTCAAATAATATCTCTGATAAAGAATTATTTGAAATCATCATGTTACTGTTTTTATACTTTTCCTGTAAATCAATCAATGATATCAAGACAATTATTCTTGCATTTAATAGCATTGTAGTACTAGAGCTGGTAGTATTTATATTACAGTACAACCAGATTCTGACCAATTCCAACCCAAACTATTTGATTGGTGGAAGCTTTGGTCATCCTTCCTTAACTTCAGCTTCCCTAGTTATTATAACTCCTTTCTTTTTACATTATCTACTTGAACACCAGGAGAAAACTTTTCTTAGAATAACTACATTGCTGTGCCTTGGCATAAGTGTGTTTCTTTTAATTTTCTATCAATCTAGGGCATCTATACTATCATTTGTCCTTGTGTGTATTTTATATATCCTGTTGAGAAAGACAAAGACACAGAATATATTCCCTAAAAACAGAATTAGTCAATACATAGGCTACTTGTTCGGACTCATTATAATCCTTGTTGTCACTTACTTTGGAAAACGACACTCAAGCGATGGCAGACTATATATCTGGAAAAAGTGTATCGATATTATTTCACAAAACCCATGGTTAGGAACTGGATATACCAATTTTGCTTATGTATATAATGAGTACCAGAGAGCCTATTTTTCAACATCACGTTCCGTTTATGAAACTAGTCTGGCTGATTATACAGAGCAGGCTTACAACCAGTTTTTGGAAACATGTGTAGAGCAAGGTATTCCTGGATTGGCTATTTTACTGTTGCTTCTGATAGTTGCAGCGACAATAAGTTTAAGAAGTGGTAAGATTTTTTATTTTATATCTCTGCTATCCTTTATTCCTATACTTCTAGGATGGAGCATTTTGAAGATATTTCCTATCACCATCATTTTTGTTCTACTTTTATCCCTGATTAGCAAAGACGACTCAGAAGCTGTCTTTATACTAAAAATGAATCGATGGACTAGGCTATTGTTTCTGGTTGTACCTGTCTATTTCTCCTTCAATACATACCATCAATTTTCTTCTTATCTATCCTTACATGAGTTGATAAAAGAACGCAATACTAAAAAAATTGAGAAGTGTTTCTATAATTCATATCCGTATTTACATAAGGATATGAATTATCAAATGGAATTTATCAATTTTTTGTTTGCACAAGGAAAATATGATAGTTGTATAGCAATGAGTTCCAATGTGTTACAATGGAATAATAATATTTATTTTTATCTTACTATGGGACAGTGTTATTATGCCAAAAATGAGTATAAGGATGCATTATCCGCATTTAAAAGTGCTAATTCTGCTATTCCTGTAAAACTATATCCGAGATTTTTAATAGCAAAGACCTATTATAAAATGAAAAGATATAATGAGGGTGACTCAATTCTTCTACATGCTTTAAGTAGTAATGTTAAAGTAAATACTATCGAGACAACCATGATGTTGCAACAAATGAAAGATTTATATAAAACTAAAGGAAAAAATTAAGGCTGTAAACTATACTTACTACTATCTGTTAATGGAGCACCACTCATAAAGAACTCTATTCATTAAATCCTAAATAACTATTCCATTTCCTCTTCCTAACGCTTGTTTTAAGGGAAGATCAACATTCTCAACTACGTATTTTGGTATGTGTTTAAACTTAGACAGATCTTCCTTTTATTTTATACTAACCTTAGTTTTGCTGATAGTAAATGCGTGCCAGAAAGCGCCAGAGGAAAAGCTGAAAGAAGTAGCGGAATATGCAGGAGAAAATAAGAAAGAATTGCTAAAAGTAATAAATCATTATCAAAAACCAGCAGACAGTTTAAAGTTAAAAGCAGCTAAGTTTCTAATTGAGAACATGAAAGGACATGCTTCTTTTGCAGGAGATGAGCTGAAATATGTAGATGTGTTTTCAGATTCGCTGCATTCTATGTGGAAGCCTGAAAATATAATAGAAATTAAGTCCGAAGATGAAAGGGAGAACTTAATCAAAAATATAGTCTACACATTGAACATGGGCAAAAGATTGGAGAAACTTCAGGTAGTAGAAGATATTGAAATTATAAAAGCTGATTATCTGATTGAAAATATAGATCTGGCTTTTCAGGCATGGCAGACATACCCATGGTCAAAGAATGTTAGCTTTGATGACTTTTGCGAATATATTCTTCCATACAAAGTTTATAATGAGCCCTTGCAATCATGGAGAAAAGAAATAATGAAAGAGTTTGCATGGATTAAAGATTCGATTCAGTATCCTGTCAGCCTAAAACAGGTCACTTTACTTATCAATAAGGCAGTTAACAATCAAATGGTTTATAGTCCTGCCATGAAAAATCTCCCGCTTGCGTTCAGCTATTCAAACCTTAAAAAGGGGAGGGTTGGCAAATGTGAACATCTAATGACCTATAATACCTACATATTGAGAGCAATGGGTATCCCGGCAATGATTGATTATGTGCCTTTATGGGGTAATAATAGTTCAGGACACTCCTGGGGCGCGGTAAAAGCTGAGAATGGAGTATTATTTACATTTGATGCTCTCTATCCTCAACCAGATTCAGAACAAAACTCAATTACGAATATAATCCCTGAAGGGATATTACGAAACAGGAAAACTCCAAAAATCTACAGAAAGAACTATAGCACTCATACTACAGACGAACATCCTGTAAGGTGGCTGAAAATTAATCAAATTCCAGCTATTTTTTTTGATGTGAACAGAATTGATGTCACATCTGAATACAATGTATCTATTACAGATTTTTCATTTAAGCCGGATTCAGTCATAGAGAGTGAATATACCTATCTATGTGTTTATAATACAAATGATTGGAAAATAGCTGCATATGGAAAAAGAAATACCAAAGGGGAGTACGTTTTTCAGAACCTGGGGAGTGATATTGTTTATTTGCCTGTAATCTATAAAAATCGGTCAATTATCCCTATATCTTATCCTTTTCTCTTACTGGAGAACAATACTATAAGAAGGTTTAAGCCTGATACCAACAATTGTACTATACTAAAAATTAATCGTAAGTCCTTTGAAGATTATGAACTTAAAATCGCTTTAACTAAAATGATAGGCGGTATATTTCAGGGAGCGACCCAAAAGGACTTTGCCGACTCTAAGGCTATTTTTAAAATAGAATCTAAACCTGTTCCCAAGACCAATACATATAAAATAACAGACCAAAGTTATTTTCGCTATTTACGATTTATACTACCTGATCAGGTATGCAGAGTGGCTCAATTGCAATTTTATGGTATACCCAGAGATAGTAAAGGAAATACTTCCTCAAAAGAAGTCTTATTAACTGGAAATTTGATTAGTGGAGAATTTAAACCTGGGTATGAACCAAAAAATATTATAGACAAAAATGTACTAACCTATTTTGTTTCTACTCAGGAAAAAGGTGGATTTGTTGGTGTGGACTTAGGGAGAAACTGTTTTGCCAGAATAACAAAGATTGAATTTTATCCTCCTAATGATGGCAATTCTGTTGAGGTTGGAGATTTATATGAATTATTTTATTGGGATGATGGTTGGAAGTCTCTGGGAAAGAAAAATGCAGTATATGAAGAATTAGTATATAACAATGGACCTGAAAATGGATTGTATCGATTAAAAAACTTAACAAAGGGATATAAGGAAAGAATCTTTTCTTACGAGAAGAACATACAGATTTGGTGGTAAATCGGTAATACTGCTCATATATCAAAAGATGCTTCCATTACATTTCTAACACTCCTGCAGCCTGTCTGTTTCTTATCGTTATCCACCTTGTGTTATACTCTTTTGTAAAATGAAGGATGAAAACTTACCTGGTAGGTTTAGATATGATATTTGGAAGGGTTGTTTGTAACTTGCATCTACAGGTATAGTTTGTAATGTTATTTGGCAAGATAAAGCCTCTGGCCTAATTGTCTGACTTTTAGTGTGATATATGCAGGATAGAAGATTGCTTAGGCATTTCTGCATGATTGTAACTATCTATTTTTGTTTTACACCTGTAGTTGTTCTCTAACTTTTACTTCACAACTTAATTACTGAAATGTAGGTAATGTCTCCCCTGTATAAGCCGTTTAGTATTGCGGGGAATACATTATGATATATATATATCCTTCTTACATTAAAGCTGTATTCTTCTTCCTGCCTGTATTTTTGATCTTTTCCGGAGAGTTGTAATTTCATAACGAAATCAGCACATTAAACAGGGGAAAATAGCAGAAAAAAGTACCTGATACTCTTTTCCCCGATACAAATACATGATATAAGGATTACATGGAAAGTCCTAACTGTAAAAGTAGAAACAAAAAGAGTAGCTAAAAAACATCTGTAAGAAGTTGTCTAAATTCTCCTGACAATGATCTTAACCTGTATCTAAACAGCCACTTTGATAGTTGTAAAATTATCTCCATAAAAATAATGGTATTATTTCTATTTAGCTTATCTATCAATAACTAACGGGTAGGGGGCTTTCCATACAGAAGTCCGAGTCATCACATACTCCTAAATTATAATCATCTGACATATTATATATCTACTCTATGCAAATTTCTATCAAAGCCCGGTTGATTATTGCCTTTACACTGTTAATTGCAGCAAGTGGTTTTATTTTCTACCTGGGAAACCGCAATGCCAATGCCCTTAATAGCTGGGTAACGATTATTATAAAAACACATGCAAACCGAATCAAACTGGCAGGAAAACTGTCAGAAGATCTTCAGTACATAACCAAAAATGAAAAAAATCTGATCATCATTACCAAGCCTGAAGTTTTACAGGAAACGGCAAAAGAGGGAGAAGAAAGAATAGAGGAGATGGAACAACGCCTGGACGAGTTAAAGGGACTGGTAGATCAGCAAGGCAAAGAGGATGTAGATAACTTCATGGTAAAATGGCATGAATACCGGAAAATTTATGGCAGAGTGAAAACACTGGCAGTAGTCATTAATACAGACTCCAGCAACAAGGCGGCCCTTGAGCTTTCCAATGGTATTGCCAATACTACCGCCAATGAAGCCATCGCTGTGATGAATAAATTGGTTAGAAATAATGAAGCGGAGTTAGCCAAGATTGATGCGGATACCAATCAGATTTATGAAGAAGGACAGAGCAACATGACATATCTGCTTGTATTGAGCACAATTGCTTCTGTTGGACTTTCTTTATGGATTATTATATCGATCTCCATGTCGGTTAACACCGCCAAAGAAGCCATCAAAGCGCTTTCGGAAGGAGACCTTACTATTCAGATTAAGCAAACGGGTAAAGACGAACTTGGCGAACTGATTGAATACCTACGGGTTATGACCAGCAAACTGAAAGACGTATTGTCTTATGTTTCTACTGCCTCTGAAAGTATTGCTTCGGCCAGCCAGCAGATTGCTGCAGGTGCATCAGAACAGGCTGCATCGGCAGAAGAGGTTTCTTCTTCTATGGAACAAATGGCTTCCAATATTGATCAGAACACAGACAATGCGCAGCAAACTGAAAAAATTGCTCAGAAAGCTTCGGAAGACATCCGCGAAGGAAGCCAGGCGGTGAATCAGACGGTAAATTCTATGAAACAGATTGCGGATAAGATTTCCATTATTGGAGAGATTGCCCGTCAGACTAATCTGCTGGCCCTGAATGCCGCCGTTGAGGCAGCCCGTGCGGGTGAACATGGAAAAGGATTTGCGGTCGTAGCCGCAGAAGTACGTAAGCTGGCCGAAAGAAGTCAACTGGCAGCGATAGAAATTGACGTTTTATCCAAATCCAGTGTAGCGATTGCTGAAAGATCAGGCAACGTGCTTGAACAGATTGTACCGGATATACAAAAGACATCTCGTCTGGTGCAGGAAATCTCAGCTTCCAGTATGGAACAAAACTCAGGTGCAGAGCAAGTCAATAATGCTATTCAGCAGCTAAGCCAGGTAGTGCAGTCCAATGCTGCTGCTTCCGAAGAATTATCTGTACAGGCCGAGCAATTAAGAGAAGCTATCGCATTCTTTGATATTGGTTCGGTAAAACATCATAATACGCCACGTAGTACCAGTAAGGCTAAAGTTAGTTCTCATGCAACGTTACCTAAAAAAGGCAAATCCAAAGGTGTAACGCTGGATATGCATGAGCATAGCGAGGTTTCAGATGCAGATTACGAACGGTTTTAAACAATAATTTCCAGTTGGAGGCCAGTTGCTGATAAAGGTACTGAGCCTCCAATTACTCAAAAAATATCTTTTGTCTTACGAAATAAGCCTGTTGGTGTTTCCTTTTTACTACTATGGAAGCATGGAAGATTGCCAGACTAAGCGAAAAAGAATTTGACAAGTTAAGTCATTTTATCTTTGGTCAGTATGGCATTAGAATGAATCCTTTGAAGAAACCTATGCTGGAAAGCCGACTGCAAAAGCGGCTACAGGCATTAGGTATGTCTTCTTACCATCAGTATTGTAACTATCTGTTTAGTTCGCAGGGACAAGCGAATGAGCTGATTCCGCTTGTTAATGTAGTCACTACCAATAAAACTGATTTCTTTCGTGAAGCTGCCCATTTTGATTTTCTAACCCGGTATTTTCTGCCACAGGTATGCCCTCAGGCATCCAGTCAGCAACCTTTACGGATCTGGAGTGCGGGTTGCTCTTCCGGCGAAGAGCCTTACACGATGGCTATGGTGATGCATGAGTTTGCCAGGCATTGTCCTTCTGCCTTGCATTATTCTATTCTGGGAACAGATTTATCTCCTCGAGTACTCGAATTGGCAATGACTGCTGTCTATACACCTGAACAGGTTGCACCAATTCCTTTACCGCTGCAACAGAAATATTTTCTACGCAGTAAAGACCCCCAAAAGCCAGTCACTTACCGGATTGTACCTGAATTACGAGAGACGGTAAGCTTCCGGCAGCTTAATTTCATGAACAGTACCTATGACATACCCGGACATTGTGATATTGTGTTTTGTCGCAATGTGCTGATCTACTTTGACAAACCTACCCAGGAAAAGGTGATTACACGTTTGTGTGCCAAACTAAGAGAAGGTGGTTTGTTGTTGCTTGGGCATTCCGAGTCTACTTCTGGCATGAATCTTCCGCTTGAACAGATACAACCGGCTATTTACCAAAAGATATAAATAGCCGGATATGTATTTTCTTATTCTAATAACTTAGAACTGGTTATCTTATCGTTTATAAAAACTCTCAGGGAGTTTTTATTTTAGATTTTTTATAGGAAATTAACTCCAAATAGAAAACGTTTTGTATGTGGTTTATCATATTAGCCATTATCTACCTTATAGTTATGGGCTTACTGGCGGCTCGTTACGTTAGAAAAGTTAAAGGGATAAGATCGGATCCGGATGCTTTAAAAACTGAATATGATCGAAAGCTAAGTGGAGCAGCTAAATACCTTGCCCTAAGTACTTTGGTTGATTTTTTGACCACAATTTTAGAAACTTTTCTAAAACAGTGATTCAGGACTAATAAAGTATGTACACCTCACTTCCTACTTTACATTTTTCCATTTCATACAGAAAATGATTGAATGCTTACCCAATATTGGTACTTAGTTGAAATAACGGCAGATACATGGCTACCAGAATCACTCCTACAATCAATCCCAAGAAAAATAATAATCATTGGTTTTTCAAAATGAGAGTTATAAAAATAATAAGCTTGTATATACTTGTTGCTATGTTAAATTCTTGTGGACATTCTTGTCAAGATTGGGCTGAGGAATTTAGACCGGATTCTTTTAAATTTAAAATTATGAAAAAATATAAAGAAGGAAGATATTTGGTTTTAGAAGCTGAGAATCCAAATAAAGGAGAACTTCGTAGAGTTGGTTGGCAGGAACTCTTTGATAAAGCTACCATTGGTGATACTCTGGTAAAAATAAAGGGTAAGACTCATGTTACTTTAATTCAAAAAGATACTTCTATAGTTTTTTTATATTATTGCAAGGATGTAGTAGTTGAATGAAATTTAAAGTAAAAGGCACAGAGATTTCCCGTGCCAAAAATAAATTAACAAATACAAAATGCTGACGCTACCCGATATTGGTACTTAGTTGAAATAACGGCAGATACATGGCTACCAGAATCACTCCCACAATTAAACCCAGAAAGATAATAATCATTGGTTCCAGAGCGCTGCTTAATAGGGCACTGCGGTGTTCTACCTCTTCGTTATTCTGAACGGCCAGCTTATCAAAGAAGAAGTCGAGCTGATTTACCTCTTCACCTACCTTGAGCAAGGCTATCATTTTGGCATCGTAAACAGGAAAGCGGGACAAGCTTTTGTGAAACAGCTCCCCTTGGAGGATGTCTTTTTCTACCTGTTCCAGGGAAGTAGCTATCGGATAAAAGTTGATCATCTTACGGACCAAGCCTATCGCCTGCAGCAAGGGCACCCGTGCCCCAATCAGCAAGGCAAAGGAGGAACACAAACGGGCCAGATATACCCTCCGTACAATTTCACCTACAATCGGGAGTTTCAGAATTAGGCGAGTGCTGTGGCGCTGAAACCATTCCTTCTGCTTGTTCATACGCACAAAGGCTACAATCATTGCAATCAGCACCAGCAATGTCCATCCATACGATTCCAACGCTTTGGATAGTTTGATGATCTGGGCTGTCAGGTAAGGGAGTTCGCCGCCAAACCGTTTGAACACATCCGAGAACATGGGCACGATAAAGCGAAGCATAAACCCTACCGCTCCAATAGAAGTAGACAATACAATGATAGGATAGGAGAGAGCCTGCATCATCTGGCGGCGTTGTTTTAGCTTTTTGGTATAATAGGCCGCCAGTTCGGTAAGTACCTGTGTTAGCTTGCCTGTTTCTTCCCCAATCTGTAAACTGTAAAACTCATACGCTGAGAAATGTTCTGTCTGCCGCACCGCTTCCGACACACTGGCCCCACTGATAATGCTTTCACGAATGTTGCGTATCAAGTCTTTTAGCTTACCCTTGCTTTGCTGGTCTTCCAGTAGTTCCAGTGAGCCTTTAATATCTACCCCAGCCGATAACAACACCGATAGTTCCAGGTAAAACGATTCCTTAAACTTATCGTTTATAGGGCTAAAGAGGGTAATATCCTTTTTGAGAAAGGCCAATGGGTCTTTCTCTTCTGGATTTTTGGCTCCTGTCTGGTTTTGGGGCAATGCCAGTTTGCTTATGTCTAATCCCGCCATGAGGTATATTCTTAATAGTTGTAAGGCTAAGAGCTAATAGTTTGGTTATTAATTAATTGATAAGATGAAGGTGGTTGTTTCCTTTCTAAGCCTTTTTCGTTCTTCCCTCCCCAGGTTGGTGTTATCACCAACATGAATGATGGGAGAGAGCTCGTTGGTGATAACACCAACGACGGGAAGACTGATGGGAAACAATTGGGAGTGGAACACTTCCTTAAAACTCCTTGAAAGTAGAATACTCCAAAAAACAACAGTTGCAGTGTTAGTAAATATTTCATTATCAGAGTTCTATTTTTAGCCTGACGATTATAGAGTATATACTTAATAGGATTGTGTCTGTTGTTCGAGTTTCCAGAGTGTCTGGTAATCATAGGATTTGTGAAAGTGAAACAGATAGGTTTCGCCATTCACCAGTCCTTTAAAGAATAATTCATCTGCCGGGTCAGTGGTCCGTACCAGATTCTTTCCCTGCCAGTGACAGATCAGCGAATCAGGACTCACATAAAACGTATCCATTACCGTTTGCTGCGTACGAATAATTACCGTATCCCGAAACGCATATTCGGTGGCTGTTCTGGTTTGAGTCGTGTATGCATCTTGTTTGTAGGTTACGGTTAGTCGGTTTGTATTCCAGTACAAGCCTTCTGCCTGTTCGATATCTTTCTGCAACGTATTCTCCAGTAAACTAATCTGTGTTTGTCGTTTGGCTTGTGCGAAAAACAGATGGTAACGATGTTCAATGGCTGCCATTGCTGCATACACAATGACCAGCAGCAAGGCACTCACAGCCATCACCGTCACCATCTCACTAATGGTAAAGGCTGGGAGAGTAGTTTCCGTGACTCTTCTGTTCGTTGGCTTATTTGGTAGTAATGGCATGATCCAGATAAATTATTTCCTGATGTATATAGGCTTTCTGTTTAGGGATAGTAAGTAAGCCTGTTTCTGTATTAGTTGAGGAACTGGCTAGAGACTGATCCGCTTCTGGTATTGGGGTAAAGGTTAGGGTTAACAGTAGAAGATTCGGATTGTTTTGATACAGAGCTATCTCTCGTGTTACGGTTCCTTCCGGAAACGCAAGCTGCGTATTCTGGTAGGCCGACTGTTGTTTGGTTTGCTGAGCATAATGATTCAGCCATAGCTGCCATCGCTGTCCCTGAATCGTGGTACCCGAGCGGGTCACCTGCATATATAACAGTAATGCGGCTCCGGTTACCAGAGTCAATACAACCATGGCTACGGTAAGCTCCACCATCGACGACGCTTCGAGACGTTTGAATAGCAGCAAACGGGTTGTAGATAGCCAGTGAAGTTTCTTTCTATTGATCATACGTTTAAACGCTGGTTCGCTGTTCAGTCCAGCCACATCAGAATACGGGTGGGGGCTTTACTGAGTAAGGGACTTGTTAGAAATACCTTAGGCCGTTTGTCAACATCGATTTCTACATCCATAAGGTAGTTTTCATATAAGGCTGACGGTGTTCTGAGAAACAGTCTCCGGCTCACCAGCGTACCATAAAGTATGCCCTTGAATTCTGTTAATCCATCACAATACACATATCCCATGATAAGGCATTTTGGCTCAATGTCTAACCGATCCTTGAATGCTTCCAGGGTAGATAGATTTTTAGTGGGGTTATTCACTATAACCAATCCTTCTATAACCGACTTCTCATCTATTCGCATATAACACCCCTTGGTGTTGCTTACACAAACCGCACTAGGGTAGGTAAGCTGTACATTGTTTTCAATCTCTACCGTATCCTGAGCCAGCACTTGTACCTGTCCCTTAAATCCCGAACGGATAATAACCCGTCGGGCTACAATCAATACATTTTCCAGCTGGGCAGTGGATGAAAGCACCAACGTCTGGCTGGTATGCAAAATGATATTGCCTTGTAATCGGCCTGATAACTCAATGTTTTCCGGACTTGTATATACCCGTGGTGCTTCCAGAAATGAATGCAGGGCAGGGGTGTGAAGTTGTTGTATTGGTAGAGCCTGCGGTGAGGCTGCTATAGTGGTATAAAGGGCAAAGCGTTCCTGGTATTCTTCAGATAGATCAGGCAACTGTCCGGTACTTTTTCGTTGCATGGCCGCCTTCGGCATATCGCCACTAAACCCTTTGCCATCAATATACGAAGTTCGGATTCCGGCCTCTGGCAGATAACAAATTCCCTTTAGACGAGTATCGCCAGTCAGCGTTAATGGACGCTTCTCGTCTGTTAAATAGAGTGCTGCCTTTGTGGTTGAATCCGGCAGGCTAGCTAGCAGAGCCGCCTGCTGTTCCTGATGACGTCCCCGAAAGGCCTTCACAGATGCAAGGGTATATACTCCCCATGGTTTTCGGGTAAGTTCCACACTATCGTTTCCTTTCTGAAAAAGATCAAACTGCACAGGTGTATTTAGTGGGAACGAATTACTCCCTTGTAGTATCTGAATGCCAGAGTGTATATTTCGTATCAATTCTTCCTGTATCCGATCTCTGGATAGAAGTAGATTGCGGTAATAGACAATGCCTACTAATGCACTACACAAAAGCGTGATGATGGTACTGACAAAAAGTACTGTTGGCAACATTCCTGCTTGTAACTGTACCCGTAGTAATCGCATGTTTACACACTTTATGGTTGCTGCCCGGTTGAAGTATCCGTTTTTTTCCTGCTTTTCTTCTCTTTGGGCTCTTTATTTTTCTTCTCTGTCTTCGGCTTTTTAGCAGACTTTTGCTTTTTCTCTGCAGGCTGAGAAGAATCCGTTTTTTTCTTCTTCCAGAAAAGAAGTTTTTCTGTCCACTTTTTCTTTTCAGAAACCGATTGCTCTTTTGCCGCTTTTTTCTTTGCTTTCAGCTCTGTTTTTTTCGCCTTTCGTTCTCCCTTCTTTGCCTTTTTGCGCATTTTGCGGGCAGATTCCTTCTTTTTCTTAGGCACAATCAGTTTGCCTTTTTTATATTTTTCAACAACGACAGAATCAGGGTTGGCTGTTGGATAGATTCTTCTGCGACCATGTAACAATCCATGTTTTAATATACCTTCTTCCTGTATCGCTCCCTCCGGACTATATAGCACATACTTTCCATGCTGGAGCCCATGTTTCCAGTTTTCTGTTTTTTGTAGTGTGCCATCTGCATACCAGTATTTCCAGAAATCTACCTTCAAGCCATAGGATAGCTGCCCTTGTGCCAGCAGGTCTTTTTTATGATTAAAAAGCTGGTATTTTCCATGAACAAGCTTGCCACTATATCCACCCTGTGTTTGTTTGAGACTTCCACTGGTATACCAATGGTAGGTACGTTTCAGATCTGCTTTTTGCTTGGAAGAGGTTGCCGCAATCGTAAAGTTTTCTACGCTGTCGCCATGCGAAATAGTGATATGCTGCGTGTTAATTGCATCCCGGTTTAATGAACGTAAAGACTGGCCCTGGGTAACTTTGAAAACAAGAAAGAAACCTGCCAGTAGTATCAGACGATATATATAAATAGTTGAAAATGAGAGACGCACAAGAAACAAATAAAATAATATGTATTCCTGTAAAGGTATTGGGTTGTCTGTAATCTATTTATGACAGATTAGGTTTCTTTCTTACAAAGAAAGGAAATACAATGTTTTGGGATTTTCTGAAGATTTAGTCCTTAGGAAAGGATTTTATATAGCATTTTAACTATAATAGCTCTTAGAAACCAAGGAAATAAGCTATAAGAATGCCTTTAAACTTACGTTTTTATATGATCCTGGCACTGGTCATCAACCCATTCGGTTTCACGTAAGAGGTGAGAGGCATGCTATAGAGGAAGATGCAGGAAGCTCTTTTTCTGTGTAGAATTGGATTTTTAGATGGATGACTATTTCTGCCCTTTCTTTCGTTTTCTTGTGTATTTTTGGCAACTATAGATAAATCTAAAATACACCTGGTAACATAGCTGCTGTCATGTCTTTACTTATCAGATGCGACTAAAATAAATGAAACAGAAAATAATAAAAATAATCGCAATTACAGTAGGAACAGGGATCGTTCTTTTTTTTATCGGTATATTTATCATGTTTGGATTGATTATTGGACTGTTCGAACCTAGTTACGATAAGGAGGACCTGATAGATAACTATGAATTAAAACACAGGGAAATTCAGGCGGTGAAAGAGTATGTTAAAACCCAGCTCCCAGCCAATACCTCTGTACATATTGAATTTGAAGACGATGAACTGAGTAACTTTACTATAGAGCAAAATGGTAAATACTTCACTAACTGGGAACTGGATAGTAACTCACTACACGTAGATTCCTTGCTCACTCTGGTAGGATGGACTCAACAAACAGTCCAGACTATAAAAACAAAGTTGGAGGAAGCCAATTGTATCTCCATTGAAAGTGGAGAACCTGCAACAATCGGTTTTCAGAGAAGTGGAAGGGGAATGTATCTATACAATTTATTCGATGCTCCTTTAACAGATAGTTTAAAGACTGTTTATAGTAATAGTTGCCGGTTTTCTTTTTATAAAGACAATGTTGTGCTTGAATATGGCGCAGGAATAGGTGGACAGGACTGTATGGATGGTTATAAAAGGAAAAGTAGATAAGTAAACGCCATCTTCTAAACTAAACGATTGTATCCATGTCAGAATTAAGTAAATCGGATCTCAGGTTTATAGAGTCCATAAAAGAAAGGGAAAAATTATGGGAAGAAGTACAAGAGCTGGTGGAGTTTCTGGGCTATGACCTGAATCCTATTGGCGGAAATTCTTCTTTGATGGTGTCCTTAATGCGTGAGGAAGCCTTGAAGACTATTACTGATATCAGAACGAAATTAGATGCGATAGAATTATCAATTAAGAAAAATAGTGTATAAGTATTTTACCTCTCATTGATAATCCTATATTGTAACAGGTTTGGGAAATACCTTTCAATATCCTGTCATTAACCCATTTGAATTCACTGCATAGGGTATGCAGGCTATAAAGAAGAAGTTGGTCATACAGTTAAATCATGGGTTCTATCTCTTTTGAGTGCTCTCAAAAGTATACTTTCTATCATCCTGTCCTCCTTAAATAAACTTCCCACCACGCTTGTCCCGACAACAGCCTGGTCTTGATCGGATATGTGTTATCACAGATTCTATGCCGGTAAACTATACCCATTCATGTGATTTTTCTTTTCAGAAAGACGTCTTTTCTGTTGTTTGTAACAATGTTTTCTAAACAATAGCCGTATGTTTAGGTTACTATCTCTGAGAGTAGACAAAACAACTCGTTACAGATAGTTTAATGGAAGAACTTATCCAATTTATCAAAGGAATCGTCTGGATCGATGATCTGGATTTGCAACTGGTGCTTTCCAGATGCAGCGAACGACAAATTCCCAAAGGCAAACGCATCTTACGAAAAGGACAGATTGCCAATCAGTACTTTTTCATTGTATCAGGGGGTGTCCGGTTTTTTTATGAAGCCCATGACCAGGAAGTGACAAGCTGGGTGATGTTTAAAAATGAGTTTTTTACCGAAATTTCAAGCCTCCATCCCCAAGTACCCTCCCGATTTAATATTGAAGCCGTAGAAGAAACGAAACTCATTGTGATTGATAAAAAAGATATGGATTTTTTATATAGCCAGATTGCTGCCTGGGAATCATTTGGTAGAAAGATATGGGAAGGGATGGCCGTACGAATGATAGACCAGATTCTAAACTTCCAAACGTTATCTGCTCAGGAACGGTATCAGTCTTTTATGACCAATCCGGAACTTATACAGAAAGTTCCGGTTAAGCAGCTGGCAGCAGTGCTTGGGATCACGCCCAATGCATTGAGTCGAATTCGTAAAAAAATCCGGTAGTGGCATTATCTACCATTTGGTAGTTTTAACGCTTCACAACCATTGTACTTTTGAGTCACTAAATAATGAAAGCAATGACTCAACCTAAGCACAACACAATGGTATCTCAGAATGCATATTCTGATGAGGATTTACTTAAAAATCTCCCAGGTTTTACCAACCACTATGCAACCGTTAATGGAGTGCGGTTGCATTATGTAGAAGGGGGGACTGGCATGCCGCTGGTTTGTTTGCCAGGATGGCCACAAACCTGGTATTCGTATCACCCTGTGGCAGCAGAACTCGCCAAAACATACCGTGTCATCATTATAGACATACGAGGGATGGGTAGCTCAGACAAACCCCTTTCCGGCTACGATAAGAAAACAATGGCGGCTGATATTGTAGCCTTGGTACAACAGCTGGGATTGGCAAAGGTGCATATCATGGGGCATGACATTGGCGGAATGGTTGCTATGAGTTTTGCCTTTAATTATCCTCAATTCACAGAAAAGCTGATTGTACTGGATGGCTCACACCCAGCCGAAGGGATGTTGCAGATGCCTTTGATACCCGCTCCGGGTACGTTTACCGAAAAGATGGATGCTGCCATGCCGTATGCCTGGTGGATGGGATTTAATCAGGTAAAAGGACTGCCGGAAAAGCTACTGGAGGGACGCTTTCAGTACCTGCTGGACTGGCTTTTTCCCTATGTTATGATTGATGATCGCCACATGTCCTCTTTTGAACGAGAGGTATATGCTTCTTTCTATAATGATACGGAGAGTATCCGGGCTGCCAATGCCTGGTATCAGACATTTCTGCAGGATATAGAAGATGCCAAAACTTATGAGCCTCTTGCCATGCCTGTGTTAGGAATTGGAAGCTATATAAGTTACAACTACATGAAAATGGGATTGCCTTATGTGGCCAATAATTTACAAATGATCGGAATTTTGGATAGTGGACATTACCTGTTCGAAGAGCAACCTGCACAAGTAGTGGATGCGGTGCGGAACTTCTTATCACACAAATCCTGATAAATTAACTCACATACCTATTTAAAAACGAACTGAAATGAAAAAAATAATAATAGTATTTGGTGCTACCGGCAATTTGGGAAATAGGATTGTCCGTGAACTACTGAAAAGAGATGTAGAAGTGCGTACTATTATCCGAACATCTACTGATCCGCAAAAAATGAATACCCTCAAACAAATGGGAGCCACTGTTCAGGAAGTAGATTTGGCTAACGTGGATGCTATTGCCAAAGCAAGTGCAGGTGGCAGTTGCATTGTGTCGGCTCTGGCTGGCCTGGGCGATGTAATTGTGGACTTACAGAAGCGAATTATAGATGGAGCTATACAAGCGGGTGTGCCCAGATTTATTCCCTCTGACTTTTGTACTGATTACACAGATTTGGTACCTGGGGAAAACAGAAATTTTGATTTGCGGCGAGAATTTAGAATGTATCTCGACAGTAAACCTATACAGGCCACGTCTATTTTCAATGGGGCTTTTGCTGATATATTACAATACAATACACCAATTCTAAACCTGAAGGAGAAGAGTATTGGGTATTGGGGAGACAAGGCTGACTGGAAACTGGATTTTACAACAATGGATGATACTGCTGCCTTCACAGCAGAAGTCGCGTTGGATGAAACCGCACCCAGAAACCTACAGATTGCCAGTTTTCAAGTTAGCCCCAGGATGTTATGGCAGGATGTAAAACAGGCAACAAATCAGGAATTCCGATTGTATCAACTATCCAGTCTTGAAGACTTTGCACAGTTTATCAAAAAGCAAAGAGCCGATTATCCGGCAGGAGAAAATGAGTTATATGCAAAATGGCAACAAGGGCAGTATATGTATTCAATGTTCACAACCCACCATACGCAATTAGCCAACGACCGCTATAAAAGCCTTACCTGGACAACCAGCCTGGATTTTATACGATCATTTGTTCATTAAAGATTGTTTTAGTACATCTGGCTAGATGTATGATAGTAATTGAGAGGAGATAGTTTAGGAATCTGTCACTCTAATGCATTCTGTTATTATACCCAGGGGATAACTTATTATAGTCCCTTGGGGATTTTACATATATGTTAACAGGCTTTCGACATATCTAGTACATTTTTATGCTTATCAACCTATTTATATCAAAGCTGGTAGGTAGGCATGCACAGTTGAAAATACAAAAACCGGATAGTTTTATACACATCACTTCTTCACGAGGATTATTGCTGGATAAGTTGTATTGAAAATATCTCTGATAGCTTCCGAGATTTTGTTTGCTATTATTCAGAGTGGTAACAAAACCAACTTGAAGAAGAAAATAGTAAGATAGAGTTCTGTAGTAGGCTATTTTGAGCACAGGAAATGTAATTTAAAATGATTACTTGGCTCATCTATTCTATTGTCATGGGAATATCCAGGTATATTTCGCAGATAGGATTAGCTAAACGAAACTTCCGTAGGCGATCCTGAGCATTTGGAACCAGATAAGTAGCTCCTAATCGCAATAATTTTAAATTGGATAATTGTTCCATCTCATGTGGGATATAAAGAATCGGGGTATATTGAAGGTTTAATTCAGATAGATTCTTCAGGTAGGAAATACTCTTATCTATTGATGCATAGTGTCTGTTATTGGAAAGATCCAGTACTTTCAGGTTCTGGTAGGATTGATTAAAGACAAGCGTTGAAATACCTTTTCCTATAGACAAGGTTTCCAATGAATCCGGTAATTGAATAGTAGGGGAAACATAAGTCAGGCAGGAATCAGTAATTCGTAATTCTTTCAACCGTTTCAATGTATATATATTCTCAGGAAGGCTTCTTATATTACATTCTGCTATATGAATTTCTTTAAGTTTCTTCAGTTTACTCAAACTTTTAATCAACACCTTTAGGTTTAGATTTTTAATTTCTTCCAGACTCAAATATTCCAGATGGGTAAGTGTTTTGATCATTTTTAACTGAGAAAGAGAAAGATTTTCACGAACCATTAATGTAGTTACATATTTTTTGCAGGCAAGAGCCGTCTTCCAATCTGTACAGAGATCACAGGTGTCAGCCTCTACATTGCGTTTTATAGGCAGTGTAGGCTTAGCTTTTCGCTGTATAGAATCTTTCATTTGATTAATTCGGGCAATAGTAATTATCGCATTCTGTTTTTTGGATGAACAGGATATTGAAATCACCAGTAGAGAACAGATAGTTAAGAATCTACTCACAGAAATAATCTTTATATTTTTCATTGTAGTACAGTGTTAACTTTAGAAAATAGTACCTGGTTAAGAAGTACATAATGAGGTGGTCTACTTTAGGGAAAATAAATCACTTGCAGGTGAAAAAAAGGTAAATTCTACTTTTCTTCGAAGGCTTTTCAACTAGATGCAATCCTTTTCCTAATTCCATAAAATAAACTTCCTTTGCAAAGTATTTCGTCAATCAGAGAGGTTTTGCGATGTCATACTACTTGTAATCTAACATAATGGAATTTGTAACAGTAAGCTTTGACCCTATCATCATTCTGGTTCTTATTCTTTTAGTTATAATTATAACGTTGAGTGCTATATACACATACAGGAAGATTTTTAAGAAAAGAAGGTAGATCAAATAACATTAACATTTTAATCAGAGTCTATATGAAAGCATTCTGGTGTCTGCTTTTAGTTATCTTTTCCTTGCATACATATGCACAAAATCAAAAGTCTGAAAGGAAGAAGAGGAAGACTCTTAGAACACTAAACAGATCTAAAGAGGTTGTCTATGAAATTGATCTATGTTCGATGGATTCTTCGTACGTGCCCAAAGTCTTAGGTACAAGGCCACAATTTCCAGGTGGAAAAGGTTGTCTGGATAACTTTATCAAGGAAAGAATTCAGATACCTGCCAATTTTACACCAGATTCTCTATCGGAATTCAATAACATCTCTATTGAATCAAACTTAGACTCTGCAGGAAAAATAATAAAGTATAAAATTATACAACACCTGCCCAATTGTGCAACTTGCGATATAGAAGCACTCCGGTTAGTGCAACAAATGCCCACCTGGATACCTGCAAAGGGAGAAAGAATAGGTGGAGTTGTTCGTAATATACCAGCTGAACTAATTATACGCATTAATTTTACGCCTGGATATTATGAGAATACATCTATTTGTGAGGTAGGTAATAAAAATAAATAGACAAATAGTCCTCACTGAACTATTCAGGCATAAATAGTACCAGAGGAGCTATACAGTATTCTCCTCTAGTGCTATTCCTTAAATCAACGTATCCAGAAATGCTTCTGCTTCGGCAACTGTCGGAAACTGCCGTACGGGCATCTGGCTGGACTTGGCTACCTTGCTGAGCTGAAATGCCGTTACAAAATCCTTAGGGGCAACCTCTGCCGTATGGCGTAAACCATTTTCTGTAAGCAGCTCCTGTGCCTGTTTATGAATGCCTAATACCTCTGCCGGATGTGTAAGCATGGTGCTTAAATCTGTCAGTAGTGTAAAGTTGGGTTTTAGTAAGGCCAATGTCTTGCGCCAGTCTGAAACATAATTGGCTACAGACTCCGGGTTTCTCCAATATCCAATCACCTTCAGATATACTCTGTTCTTTGTTTCGTCTATGGCAATTTCGTACTGTGGTGTTTTTACTATCTCTTTCATAGGATGCTGGTGTATTCTGAAAATACAAAGTGTGCTATTTCAAAATGATACTACAAAGAAATTAAAAACACAAGTAATTAGTCAATTGCTTCAGAATGAAAAACTTACAATATTATGGATAGGTCATAATTTATATGTGTAGATGGAGATCTCAAGCATGGCTACACTCATAATCATGCTACCGGTTTTGGAATAAGCGTTCAGGATAAGGAATAGGAATTCTACAAAATAGCAAATGAAAGGGAATATCTTTGCTGATCCCCATCTGCAATATGCGAAGAGTATAAAGTAGTGAATATACCTGTAAAATGAAGGTTTTCACTGTTATTGCCATTTGGAATCAGTTAGAGATAAATGTACTGCTGATGGATTGATTTCTTATTTATATTACTATTGATCGATTGTAAAATTAAACATTTTGTGTTGTGTTCGGAGTATTTCTACAATAAGGAGCTTTGTGTATACTATAAAAAAGGTACATAGACTCTGTTGACTGAGAGAGATTAAACATATAAAAAGTAGCAAAAGTGTTTTCACTTCTTGTACTTCTTTAAGTTGATTCATACATGTGTTCGCCTTTTTTCGTAAGTAAATTTACTCTATACTTTCTCATTTTACTGATGTTAAAGTTCGTAGACATACAAAGCTGATTCATAGGATATTTATTTCGATTTGTCTTTTTTCTGGTATTTTGCCACTTACCCAATTCTGTGATTGGGTATCTAAGAATAGATAGCACTGCTAAAAGGAGTATCACTTCAGATAAATTCCGGGATGCTATGTTTTTACTTTGCCAGCTAATGATATGATAATTTCCAGGAATCCTGACCAGGATGCAAGTCTTCTACAAACTGCTGCTGCTTATTCTTCATTGGATATCAGCTCTATGGATAAAAATTTTGAAGAAATACTCCAGCTTGTGTCTTTGATATGCGGAGTGCCAATTGTGTTGATGATAACGATAGAGGGCGAGAAACAATGGGTGAAGGCGGAGAAAGGATTGAATTTGTCTGAGTTACCCTATGAAATACCTTTCTGTACCCAATTGATTCGTCAGGAAGGATTGTTTCTAACCAATGACATAAAAAAAGAAAAGCTTTTGTGTGGCAACCATCTGCTTAAAAATGATTCCCGTATTTGTTTTTATGCCGATATTCCTCTGGTTGATTCCGAAAAACATCAGATTGGTTCTTTATGCATCATGGATTATGAAGAACATGCCATTATTGAAGAGCAGGAAATGATATTACAGGTGCTGGCCGGACAAATTGTAAAAAAGCTGGAACTAAAACAACGTAACGAAAGTCTGATAGCATTGCTGGATCAGGCACACGAGCAGGCACAGAAGATCTACCATTTGCATGAAATCAATAGCCGTATTCTGTCCGTTATTTCCCATGATCTGCGTAGCCCGCTAAACCTGATCAGTGGTATGCTTTCGCTTTTGTCAGAAGAGGAACGTATAGAGGACGATCTCAAATCTATCATAGACAAAACATCCCGCATGCTCTATATCACAGACCAGATGCTAACCAGTCTGGTACAGTGGGGATTTGCCCAGCAGGAAGGAAACGAGGTTACAAAAGTTGTTTTTACTCTGTGGGAACTGGTAGACAAGGTACGTCAGGAACAACTGCCTATGGCTGAAGCCAAGGACAACCAGATTACAAACCGGGTAGATAAGAAAATACAGATACAGGCTGATAAAGAAATGCTCCGGTTTGTGTTGCGTAACCTGGTAGGCAATGCCAACAAGTTTACGGACTCAGGAGAGATCACCATTCAGGCAAGTCAACTGGAGGCTGCTATACAGATAGAGGTAACAGATACCGGAAAAGGTATGAGTCAGGAGTTTATGGAGGGTGTGTTTGAGCGGCATCAGACCAGCCGTGGTACACAAGGTGAGAAGGGCTTGGGATTTGGACTAATGATGTGTCGGGCGTTTATTGAAGAACACAAGGGGCGTTTAGAAGTAAAAAGTGAAATGAATAAAGGAAGCATTTTCTCCATTTTTATTCCACAGGAGATATAGCTATATGCATTAAAAATACACTAGGATGAATTTAGAAAATATTAGTTGTAGTATAACTAATAGTGTGCATTTACAAGGCCTCTTTTTTAAGGAGGTCTTTGTATTTTATAAATGGTTGTATTTTCTAAAAGCAATGCCCATAGGCTGATTATTGCATAGGAGACAGAATTGAGTACCTTTGCGGGCTAAATTCTTTTTGTCTCTGCTGCCGTTCTGTCATAAACTGTAGCACCAATCCTATACAAGCCCATGCATATAATTCCCGCCATAGACCTGATAGATGGCAAATGTGTTCGCCTTACACAAGGTGATTATTCTCAGAAGAAAGAATACAACTCAAACCCGCTGGAAGTAGCACAGATGTTTGCCGATGCCGGACTGAAACGGTTGCACCTGGTAGACCTGGACGGGGCAAAACAAAAGCGTTTGGTAAACCATAAGGTGCTGGAAAAGCTAGCAACCCATACTTCCCTGCATATCGATTTTGGCGGAGGCATTCAGTCAGATGAGGACATACGCATTGCCTTTGAAAGCGGTGCCCAACAGGTGACAGGAGGCAGCATTGCTATTCGTAAACCCGAATTGTTTGAAAGCTGGTTAAAGCAGTATGGCAATGAGAAAATTATTCTGGGCGCTGATGCTAAAAATGAACGCATTGCTGTAAGCGGATGGGAAGAGACTACCGAAGTATGGATCTATGATTTTCTGGAAGAGTACTCACGCAAAGGAGTCAAATATGTGATCAGCACTGACGTAGCCAAAGATGGGCTGCTACAAGGCCCTTCCTTTGAGCTATATAAAAATATTCAGGACAAGACACCCGAGCTAAAACTGGTTGCCAGTGGCGGGGTTAGTAACATAGGGGATGTGGAAAGATTGGCAGAAATGAATATTTTTGGGGTGATTATAGGAAAAGCCATTTATGAAGGAACCATTCAGCTTGCTGACTTGTCCAGAATGGCAAATGCCTAATGTATGTCTCATTTTTTTCTATTCCGCTTATGCCTTCTTTTGATATTGTTAGCAAAATTGATGGTCAGACTCTGGACAACTCGATTAATACTGCCAAGAAAGAGATACTGAACCGCTATGACTTCCATGGCTCTAAATCTGAAATAGAGCTGGATAAAAAGGAAAATACGATTCAGGTACTGACCGAAAACGAAATGCGTATGAAAGCTATTCAGGATGCTATTATGGTACGGATGGCTAAACAGGGACTTGATCCGAAGTCGCTGGATATGGGTGAACTGGAAGCTGCTTCCGGAAATATGGTGAGACGCAAAATTCAGGTGAGACAGGGGATTGATAAGGATACTGCCCGAAAGATTGTAAAGATTATCAAAGACAGTGGCTTAAAAGTACAGCCTGCCCAGATGGATGATCAAATCCGGGTCACCGCCAAAAAGATAGATGATCTTCAGGCGGTAATAGCAAAACTCCGCGCGTCAGACATTGGCCTGCCGTTACAATTTGTAAATATGAAGTCCTGATAGATGAGTTTAATAGCCCGGAAATGGGCTATTTTTTTATGCCTATATCTTATCTCTTCTTGCGGCGTCTCTTGCTAACCTTCCATCTCAAATCTGTAAAACAACTATAAAAGAAAAACCCTACCTATAGGCAGGGCTAAGATGTATGTAAGGGTTTGTTAGAAGACTTAGTAAGCTTTCCGCAGAGCATCATCAATGTTGATGAGGTCCAGGTAAGGCTGTAAACATTGCAAAGAACTGAATGGCAATACCTTCACTACTTCTTCGCGAATCGTATCATACCACACCTCTACATAGAAACCGCGAAGATACAACAAAGAAACCCTCCGGCTAAAAAAATACCGTTCACATAAAATTGTTCCTTCTGAGTTTAACTGTTGTAGCTGTTTGAGCAGAGGAAGCCGCTGATACTCCATCAAGTCTTTGAATATTTTCGTGCTGCGCATGGGTCAAAAAATTACAAATGTAAGTTTTACTTCAAATAACCAAAAAAAAACACAAGCGAACAATAGTTTAAGCGTATTTTTTTATTTTTTCTGCTAACTCCTGTGTAAGTTCGGTAGCCATTCTAAATCATTACTGCCTGTGCTTTTGAATATTAATACCTTTTCATACGCAATTAGTAAACAGATAGAGGAAAAAAATGTGGTTACCTTTTATTTTGTACTTTCGCACCACAAAGAAAAATGATGTACCTAACAGGTATTATCTTTCAAATCTCTTGCTGTTACGCTTGTGCTGACGTCTAATCATCTACCGGAAGTTTTTTTGTCCCGAATGCAGGCCACCCTCGGTTCGGAGTATGTATCTTTTGTGAGTGCTTTGGAAAAAGAGCCGCCTGTCAGTATTCGGCTAAACCCTCAGAAAGGTCTTCACTCGCCAGCTACGTATTCGGCTGTGCCCTGGGCTGAAAGGGGGTTATATATTCCACAGCGTCCTGTGTTTGCGCTGGACCCACGCTGGCATGCGGGAGCTTATTATGTACAGGAGGCTAGTTCGATGTTTCTGGAGCAAGCCTGGAAGACTATTGCCGGGTCACTGGATGCAAAGCCTGTTGTGCTGGATTTGTGTGCAGCGCCGGGAGGGAAAAGTACCCATCTGGCTTCTTTATTGCCTCAGGGTAGTTTGCTGGTTTCCAATGAAGTGATTCGTTCACGGGCACAGATCCTGACAGAAAATAGTACCAAGTGGGGAAGAGGCAATATCATTGTGACCAATAGCGATCCTCAGGATTTTGGGGATCTGGAAAGCTTTTTTGATGTAATTGTAATTGATGCACCCTGTTCTGGTGAAGGAATGTTTCGCAAAGATCCGGATGCTGTAAAAGAATGGTCAGAGGCCAATGTACAACTATGTGCTGAGCGGCAACACCGGATTCTGGCAGATGTATGGAATGCCTTGAAGCCAGATGGCTTTCTTATCTATAGTACCTGTACATATAATGCAAATGAAAACGAACAGGTACTACAGTGGTTAACAGAGAACTATGAGGTAAAAGGAGTGGAGGTAGTAGTTCCGGATCAATGGAATATTACGGTTTCCAGTACCTGTGATATCAATGGCTATCGCTTTTATCCGCATCGGACAGAAGGAGAGGGGTTGTTTATGGCTATTTTGCAGAAAACAGAAGGGCAGGAAAGAAGCTTCCGGAAACCTAAGAAGCCTACCTGGCTGAAAGCCCCACGGAAAGAGGTAGAGATAGTGTCCGGATGGATTCAGGAACGAGATGACTGGGAATGGCTACGCTGGCAGGAAAAAATGGTGATTCTACCTGCAGGTATGTATGACCATGCCGAACAACTGGCACAACATACACGTATTGTCTATGCCGGAGTAGATGTGGCCGAAATCATCAGAGATCAGGCAAACCCATTGCCAGCTCTGGCCTTGTTTGATGATATGAATCCGCGCCATTTTGCTGTCGAAGAAGTAGATCTGGAAAAGGCCTTACGCTTCCTGAAGAAAGAGGATATTGCGCTGGAAACTGGGAAAGGCTGGAAACTGATTGTTTATCAGAATATTCCACTGGGATGGGTAAAACAGATCGGACACCGGGCCAATAACTACTTCCCCAATGAATGGCGTTTACGAATGGATTGGCGAGAGGTTGAGAAGTTACTGACCGATCCCATAACCTTTCTGGAAGTATAAATACATAAAATATATGATAAAACGATATTGGTTTTATGGAATGCTGCTTATCTCTTTTGGGATAAAGGCGCAGACAAACCTGCCTTTGGCTCAGAAGTTAGTGAAAGCATATCCTGCCTATCTGAAAGAAGTAGATGGAAACTATATTGTTTGGAAAGATGGAGCGCGTATGCTATGGGATGATGGCAAAACGAAAACGTTTAACCACGCCTTGAACAATCCCGATCTGGAAGACCAGATGGCACAGCCGTATACACCAGGCGAAAAATACACTATACCAACTATAGATCAGGATCCTGGCCGTATCCGATATGAACCGTTCTTTCTAAAGATGTATGGTGGTTCCAAAGACGAAGTAGAGAAAAATCTGGTAGAGATCGACTGGCTGCCAAAAACTTCCCATACAAAACTAAAGGTAACAAAGGTAAATGGAGTAGCTGAAAAGCTACAGGCTATTTCTAAAGAGTTGGAGGCTCTTCCACATTTACACAAATACCTGATTGATCCGGGTGGTACATTCAGCTGGCGAAAAATTGCGGCCACTACCCGTATGAGTAATCATAGCTATGCCATTGCTATCGATATCAATGTAAAACACTCCAACTACTGGCAATGGGAAGTAAAAGACTCTACTGCCAGAATTCAATACAAGAACCGGATTCCCATGGAAATCGTGAAGATCTTTGAAAAATATGATTTTATCTGGGGCGGAAAGTGGTATCATTATGATACAATGCACTTTGAGTACCGCCCGGAGTTGTTTTAAAATTTAGGATGCTCTAACACCACTGATAATTACAGAATCCATTTTTAGTACCTGGCCATGGATCGTTTGCTCAGGTTCGGGTATTTCGTGGATGGAAATGGCTGCAAACCCATTTTGGGACAACAACTCACTGACTTCATCCGGGGAATACAAGTGAAAGCCAAAAGAGACAAAGGGGAGATGCTGCATAACTTCTTTGCTGCGTATGGCTATTAACAACTTGCCACCGGGTTGTAATACCCTTCGTATCTCTGCCAGTACCTTCGGCGGATCTTGCCAGAAGTACAGTGTATTGACAGTAAATGCTTTGGTGAACAGGTTATCTGCCAGGGGTAATGCCATTGCATCTCCCAGCAGAAAGTGAGCCTGACCTGTTTCTACAAATGATTGATTGACCTGAGTGGCTTCCTGAATCATGGTTTCTGAGAAATCACAGCCTGTGTACCGGATGCCCGGTGCACTACCCAGCAGGTATTTACAAAAAAGTCCATTACCCATACCTATTTCCAGAATAGTATCATTTGACTCAGGGGGTAATAATCTGATGCAGGAGAGATTCATGATTTCGTTGGTATGATTCATCTTCTCCCCAACTTGTTTGCCCAATTCGCCTTCTGGTTTGTGTAATTGTTCTGCGACTTCTTTAAAATCCATAGATGTTGTTATGCGTTTTGTTGTAAGTAAGAGTGTTATGCTCGTATACTAACTAAACCTGTGCCAGTGCCGCCTGAGTCAGATTTTTCACCACTTGTTTGAGTGCGGTAATAGTATCTGAATCTGTAACTACTCCAGTCGCGGATAATTTTTGTGCAACAGACCCGATCATCAGGGAAGATCCCTCTACCAGATGGGCATCCATGACTGTTAATGTCAGAGTCAGGGAGGCAAACGCTTTGTCTCCACCCATAAATGAGGGTGAGGCACTGATTACAGAGGTAGGTTTTTTCATAAATTCTCCTGAAGAGACAATCCAGTCGAGTGCATTTTTTAGCGATCCTGGTACACCATACGCATATTCTGGTGTACAAATAATCACTGCATCTGCTATTTTGAGTTCATGACGTAGCTGGGCCACGCTATCTTCTACCTGCCCACCATCAAGGTCCGGATTAAAATGAGGCAGATCTGCCAAACCTTCGTAAAGGATAAATGTGCTGTCTGAAGGAAATAATGTTCTGGTGAACTGCAAAATAGCTTTGTTGGAAGAGTTTTTACGCGGACTTCCAGGTATAGCAAGTATTCGCATTGGGATAGTGGTTTGGGTTGTATTGTTGGGCTAACTGCTTCTATTAGAAAACAGTTCATTCTGGCAGAACTATAAAAACAGAGTGAAGGTATCAGCGAATTTGTGGTGAGAAAAATCATCTTTTTTTGTGAGGAGTAAATTCGCAAAGCTGAAGAATATATAGCAAATTTGAGTATACCACAAGCCTTTGTACCATGAAAACAATCATCATCCCTACCGACTTCAGTACCATAGCTGAAAATGCGATGAGTTTTGTCAATGCCATTGCCAGCCGCAAACAGACCCGGGTTGTTTTAGTACATACCTATTATCTGCCGGTTATTGCCGCTCCTGAAGCAGGATACGCACAAGCTGCCTCACTAGACTATATGGAAGAGGAATTGGAAACAAAGCTTAAGGAGACATGTACAAAGCTCCGGCATAATTATCCCAATGTAACCTATGAAGCAAAAGTGCTGAATGGTTTTCTGGTTGATGTGCTGCCAAACCTGGCTAAAGAGATGAATGCGGATCTGATTATTATGGGAACGGACGGGGCATATGGGTTAAAACAGGTGTTTCTGGGTACTAATAGTGTGGAAGTGCTGACAGAAGCCACTTGTCCTGTGTTGATTATTCCGGCAGAAGCTCATTTCAGAGGGATAGAACAAATCGTGTTTGCAACGGATCTGTGGGAAGAACCTTCTCCAGATATCCGGATGGTTGTGGAAATAGCCCGGATGTTTAAGGCGGAAATTTCATTTGTCTATATTCCTGTTAATGGAACGAAGGAAGTTTCAGATGAGGACTGGAAGAATTTTTATCAGCAATTAAACTACGATAAGATTTCGTTTCATATACAGCAGGGAAGAAATATTGAAGAAGGCATACGATCCTTTACAGAAAAAATGGCAGCAGATATTGTTGTGATGATAAACTATCGACGTACATTCTGGGATCAGCTTTTTACGACTAGCCAGACCAAACAAATGGCTTATCATACCAAGGTGCCACTATTAGTGTTACATGCCTGAAGTAACGAACATGAGTCATCCCGAATATTGGATGAGAGCAAAACCCAAGCCTATTCCTTTGACAAGTGCGGGCTTGGGGTAATTTCTGAGAAATTTCTTTAGTTGCGTTTGTTTATTGCTCCAAACATTCTTCTTCCACAGGCTCCTTCATTTTTTGCTTGCCCAAAAAACAGGGCACCAAACGAGAGTTTGGTGAGCCAGATCTGTGCGTTAGCAAAAAAGGGCACCTTTTCCCGATCCTCCTGCCCGCAAGGCCAAAGGCCAACCTCGCGGGAAAAGGATTGCCAGCGCACCTACACCACCGCACACGATTGAAGTGAGCGCAATTCTCTTTGTACATCTATGCTTACTTTTTCAATGACAACTTTTTACTCAAAATTCGGGATGACTCATGTATGAACCGGAAAGCTACTTACTCCTTCTTGAAGGGAGAATCCTTTTCTTTTGCCATAACATTGTAGACAATCTTATCCATCCAACCTGGAAACCACTTATTCAGAAAAACAGTAAGTTTACCCTGTCCGGTAAGAATAAGATATTTTTTACGTTTTTGAACTGCCTTTAGAATATGTTCCGCACATTCTTCCGCACTCATCATCTTTTCCTCTTCTCTCGGTGACTCTCCCTGTACAGAACCGTCACTGGTAAGTGCTGTATTGCGGATATTTGATGCCGTAAAGCCTGGACTGGCAGTGAGCACATGAACACCTTTGTGCAGCATTTCAGTGCGTAAAACTTCCAGAAATCCATTTACCGCAAACTTGGAGGCTGAATAGCCTGCACGAGCTGGCAACCCTCTGAAACCTGCAATAGAAGAGATGCCTACCACAGAGCCTTTACTTTTTAACAGATAAGGTAAACAATATTTGGTAGCATATACCGTTCCGTAAAAGTTGATGTCCATTACTTTTCGGATTACATCCAGGTCTACATCTTCAAAGAGCGAACGCATGGAAATCCCAGCGTTGTTAATCAGCACATCAATCTGACCATATTTACGTATCGTTTCGTCGACCATACGCTGATTGTCTTTTTCAATGCTTACATCTGCAACAATGGGAAAGTTTTCAAATCCTTGTGAGGAAAGTAGACGGGACGTTTCCTGTAGGTTGGTTTCATTGCGACCTGTGATAACGATCTTAGCGCCGGCACGGCCAAATATTTCTGCTAGTGCTTTGCCTATCCCGGAAGAAGCACCTGTGATGATGACAACTTTGTTTTTCATACTGCAAATCTATCATTTGTATTTTAATTCTTATACTATGTTATACAGGGTTTATATACCACAAAATTGAACTATTAAAGTATGTTATAGTATTCTGGCTGATTGGTACTATTTTAATACAAGGTATTGACCATTCATACGGATTTTGCTGGAAGAGAAAAGTAATTTGGTATATTCCAGCCTGATTTGACATGTTACTTATAAACTATATACGGGTAATTTAGTATGCATCTTGAAACACTAGCTATTCAGAGTACGCACTTTCCGGATGAAAATGCGGCTGCGGTTTCAGCACCTATTTATCTCTCTACCACTTTTGAACGGGGAGAGGATGGTTCTTATCCTAAAAATTATGTGTATTCACGGGTAAATAATCCTAACCGTCAGTTGCTCGAGAACAGTATGGCAACACTGGAAGGAGGGACACATGGATTTGCCTTTGCATCTGGTCTGGCTGGTATTACGGCTGCGCTCCAGATTTTACAGACTGGCGATCATGTCATTCTGGGCGATGACGCCTATTTTGCTGCTGGTGTTTTGATGACTGAGGTTTTTGGCCCGTGGGGATTGACGATCACTCGTGTGGATATGACTGATTTGTCGGCGGTTCGAAATGCATTTCAGGCTAACACAAAACTACTCTGGCTGGAAACTCCTTCTAATCCATTACTAAAGATAACCGACATTGCGGCTCTGACAGAAATAGCTCATCAGCATGGGGCATTGTGTGCAGTTGATAATACCTGGGCAACTTCTGTGCTGCAGCGCCCACTGGAACTGGGAGCTGATATAGTACATTATTCCACTACCAAATACTTTGGAGGACATAGTGATGTGCTGGGTGGTGCGCTGATTGTAAAAGATTCACAACTGGCCGACCGGCTTAAAAAAGTACAATCGCTGGGTGGGGCTGTGCCTTCTCCTTTTGAATGCTGGCTAACAACCAGAGGGATCAAAACCATGCCATTACGGGTGAAAGCCCATTCTGAAAGTGCTTTTACGTTAGCCAGATTTCTGAGTGCTCATCCAAAAGTAGAGCAGGTTCACTATCCGGGTCTGGAAACCCATGCCGGACATGAAATTGCCAAACGCCAGATGAAAAGTGGATTTGGAGGAATGTTTTCCTTTCAGGTAAAAGGTGGAAGTGCAGAGGCTTTGAAGGTAGCTAATCATACCCGGCTTTTTATACAGGCCACCAGCCTGGGAGGAGTAGAGAGTCTGATAGAACATCGCAGGTCTGTAGAAGGTGCTGCCAGCACGTCTCCTGAAAATCTGCTAAGAGTGTCTGTTGGGCTAGAGCATCCGGATGATCTGATTGAAGATCTCAAGCAGGCGCTGGAAGCCTGAAAATAGGCAAAGAGTCTATGACCTGTCGCTTTGTCAGATAGGTGTGTCCGGAAATCACGGATAAATACGCTTTTATCTGGGATAAACCCGAGTTTGGCAGAGACATCGGAAAAGTTACAAAAGGGCTTATTAATTGTATATACATAGAATGTTTATACAACATTGAATCGAAGATAACGAATATGAAAACGCTTATAAATGGCTTACACCATGTAACTGCATTTGCCAGTAGTGCACAAAAAAATGTAGATTTTTATGTAGGTGTTCTGGGATTGAGGCTGGTAAAAAAAACCATCAATTTTGATGCACCAGAAGTGTATCATTTGTATTACGGAGATGAGATAGGTCATGCGGGCACTATTATGACTTTCTTTCCGTACAAGGGTATGGTGCGTGGTAGAAAAGGAGCTCATCAGTTAACATATACTTCTTTCTCTATTCCAGAAAATGCATTGGATTTCTGGATGAATCGCCTGAATCGGTTTCATATCACATTCGAGAAGCCTGCCAGTCGTTTTGATGAAACGTACATTCAGTTTGAAGATCCGGACGGAACAGGCATAGAGCTGGTAGCAACTAAAAATGATACCCGACCCGGATGGTCAAATGGTAGTATTCCATTGGATAAATCGATCAGAGGCTTTCATACAGTTACATTGCATGAAAACCAGGTTGATAAAACAGTGGAATTACTTACCGAAACCATGCAGCATCAGTTGGTTGTGCAGGAGGGGAATAGGATACGGTTGGAAGCTGGAAAAGGAGGATCTGGTAATCTGGTAGATATATTGTTTAGTCCAACAGATCTGAAAGGTTTACAGGGAGCAGGAACTGTACACCATGTGGCATTCAGTACAGATAACGAAGCTACTCAGCTGGAAATCAGAGAAAAACTTCTTGCAGCGAATATACATCCTACTACGGTTCAGGACAGAAACTATTTCCGGTCTATCTATTTTCGTGAACCCGGTGGTGTATTATTTGAAGTGGCTACCAATGTACCAGGCTTTGCAGTAGATGAGGACGTGACGGCTTTAGGGCAACACTTGAAGCTGCCGGAGTGGTATGAGCCCAGACGCTCAGAAATTGAGAAGCATCTGGACCCGATAGAGATCAAAACTTATTCCTGAAAAACATAAACAGAGGTTTACTGGTAAAGAGCAGGGCAATCGTATTGACTGCTGCTTGTTATGGCAGCCCAGAAACAAAGCCTGCCATTGCAGTGTTTTCCTTTTAAAGATAGCTACAGATGGCATTGCGTTTTCGCAGTGATAAACGAATATACATTTTTATATATGTTATCAGAAATGCGTTTCTGGTGATATACTCTCTTATTTCAAATTTATAGTACTATGATTCATCAAACCAAAAACTATCTGAAAAGTGGGGCTTCATTACTGGATGCAGAAAAAGTAATGATTATGATACACGGACGTGGGTCTACTGCACAGAATATTATGAGTTTATCTTCTTATTTTTCCCAGCCTCATATGAGTTTTCTGGCTCCACAGGCAACGGATAATACCTGGTATCCCTATTCCTTTCTGATGCCCATTGAACAAAATGAACCTTACCTGTCTTCTGCTCTGGAGTCTGTAGGTGGGATTGTAGAACAGGCACTGGCAAATGGAATTCGTTCGGAAAATATTTACTTACTTGGATTCTCACAGGGAGCCTGTCTGGCACTGGAGTTTGTTGCTCGGAATGCCCGTCAGTATGGCGGTGTATTCGGTTTGAGTGGGGGATTGATTGGCCCTTCCGGAACACCCAGAGACTATACAGGTTCTTTGGAGGGTACACCTATATTTCTGGGATGCAGTGATGTCGATTCACATATTCCAAAAGACAGAGTGCTGGAAAGTGCGGAGGTATTTGAGAGAATGGGAGCACAGGTGACTACCAAGCTGTATCCTAATATGCCTCATACGATTATTGAAGATGAAATCAAAATTGTGAATACTATTCTGAATTCAAGCAATGCTGTAAAGCCTACAGTGTAGGTAACCGATGCATTGACTTGTGAGAAACAGATGTTGGAAACTTTTTTATAGGGTTCAGAGTTCGTAGTTCTATATCATAGTCATAAACTATGAATTCTGACACTTTTCTGACCTATAGAACATGAACTTAACCATTGTATCTGCCAGTACCCGTATTGGCAGACAATCACATCGGGTAGCACTGGGGCTGAAGAACTATTTTGCACAATTCAGCCATGTGAACCTGACTATTGCTGATCTGGCAGATTATCCTATTCCCTTGTTTGAAGAGGTAGCTCAGCGACATCCCAATCCGCAACCTTCCGTTATTGAATTGGGTAAGATACTTCATCAGTCAGATGCTTTTTTGTTTGTGACACCTGAATACAATGGAAGTTATACACCTGCTCTGAAAAACATGGTGGACACCTATAACAAAACAGAGTTCGCAAGGAAGGCTATTGGCATTGTCACAGTCACTACCGGCGGTTTAGGCGGGATGCGGGCTGCTATGCAGATGCAACAATTAATACCTGCTTTGTTCGCTATTGCAGCTCCTCATATGTTACTGGTTCCTCATATGACACAAAAGTTTGATGAAGAAGGAAATCTGATAGACGAACATTATCTGAAAAATCTGGATCATTTTGCAAAGGAGTTTTTGTGGCTTGCAGAGGCTGTATACGAGAAAAAACAGAAAGAACACATTCATACCCATTAATTTCCCTTATAGATAGTTATAGTACAAGAGCTCCAGTGATGAATAGTGGTATCATCACTGAAGCTCTTGTGTTTTTATATGATTCTTTTTGAATTAGTGGCTTTAAGCAGGAGGTATACTTTCTAAAACCGAAATACATCATACTGAATAAATAGGATACTTTAACCGAAGAAAAGCTCAAATGGGATAGTCTAAAATAAACTTATCTCTATATTTACGGGCAAAAATTTAACCAGATCATATGAATAAAGACATTTTGCAAAATCGTTTTGAAGTAATTTGTGGCTTGGTACTGGCAATATTTGCCTCTATACTGGCCGTTGTTCAGATTGGGTCAGGACAGGCAGGTGGAGATGAGTTAAAAGCTATTAATGAAAAGTCTTCTGCCTATCAATGGTATCAATCTAAGAGTATCAAAGAAAGTTTGCTGGAAGGTCAGATTGGATTGTTGGAAACATTGTTGAAGTCAAATTCCATTCAGGGTAAGGATACAGCTGCCTTATATGAGAACATTCATAAAATGCAGCAGAAGATAACACGTTATGAAAAGGAGAAAGATGAAATACTACGTGGGTCTATAGAGGTAGGCGAAGCCAACTGGGTACAGGAGAAAGATGGAAAGATGGGCCAGATTACCGGAGCACAGGAATGGGAAAAGCTGGCAGATAAAGCTGGCTATATTGGTGACCAGTTTGATCTGGCTTCGTTGTTTTTACAGTTATGTCTGGTAATGGGTGGGGTGGCATTGGTGATTCACAAACCAACTACCAAGTGGACCTTCTTTGGACTAATGATTGCACTGGGTACATTAGGAACCTTGCTTTCTATCTATATTTATACAATATCCTGATTTCCGGAAAATCAAAACAGACAGGAGCTGTTATTAAGTACTTTTTTTAAAGCTCAACACCAGCTCCTGTCTGTTTTAGCCCCAACTATGACGCCATAGCCTGAAATTTTCCGCATGTACAGCGTCGTTTAACCGTTTGATCCAGTTAGATTCCTGTCTGGGATTATCATAGTCTGTGAGTGTAAAGACAAGGATCATATTCTGAAACCAGTTTTCCTTTCTCATTTCTTCCAGTACAGATAGTACCGTCTCAAATACATTTTCCCGAAAACGGGGAAAGCTTTCTGTATACGTTTTGCCTAGCACTGTGTTTCGCAGTAGCGCAGACAGTTGATTAAAGTCTTCAATAGCGAGATTTCCTTCGTTTTTCCATTCTGCCGGACTCCACTGATAATACTCTGTATTGTCCGGGTCTTCTGCTTGTTGTTTTTGCAAATACGAGAGGGTATTTACCGCTGGTGAAAGTGTAAGCACCCCTTCATCTGAGTACAACGCAAAGGCGCAAACCTCACCAGTATATTGTCTGGTAGCTTCTATCAATGCGTTTTGAGTTGCTTCTTTTACTTGTTGTCTGAATAAATTAAAGTCAAACGGTTGCATGAAAAAAATTAACTATACTAGAAAATGTGCGATGGATAAAAATACAACAAATTGTGTTCACACGTGTAGCCAAAGGTAGATTGACATGACTACTAAAAGTCGCAAAGTAATGAAAAATAGAATGCAAAAAATGAGTGCTACAGACTTTATGTTTTATTAAACTATTCTATTCCTAAATGTGTGTTGGGTATGAGATGCTTAGATAAACTTTACGCATTTTGTACATTACCTCCAGGTCTCTGGTAAGCGATAGGAAGATTGGTTATTACTTACACACAAAAGTTGTCTGGTACCATTCTGTAAACAGAACATACAAGACAACCTACTAAAGAGCTTCATTATTGAATTACCTGTAGTACTTCATTGTGACGTCGAAGATGTATTTTGGTCAATAAAAGCACCACGTAAGACCGATAGGAAAAAATAGTTAAAATGAAGAATGTTGTTTGAGTGATACCGAAAGCTCAATAGTAAATAGATTTATTCATGTCTGCAACTAATTGACTATCAAAAAGTAGTATGTAATATTATTGTCAATTAGAAACCCTGTTCCGATCTATTGTACTATAATATTGACTCATTCACAAAGTCTGAATGAGTCAGGCTTTATCAGATAACGTCTTTCGTTTTCGCTTATGTTATCTTTACTTTTAATGTAAACTCCTAAAAACTGACCATGCATAGCGGAAAGATGTAGGCTACTCTAAAATATTTAAAAAATCAGCAAACATCAGACGGGAGTAAAAGCAGTATCAGTTGTCATACAGACAAAACAAACGAAGAGATTTATTTTAGCTAAACAGAAGACCATGAGGTGTATATACTTTTCTATTTTACTTTTACTAGTGGGAGTAACAATGCAGGTTTCAGGACAATCTGTGAGTACAGGTAGTGTACAACGTTGTATAACAATGGAACGATTAAAACAGAAGTTTGCCCTGGATTCCAAGTTTAAATTGCAGTTTGAACAAAATACAGAGAAATTTAATCAGAATGTGCGAAAGGGTTCTTATCGGTTGTCATCTGCACGAACAGGAAGTGAGGCCAGCAATGCAAAAACAGTGTATACCATACCCGTTGTATTTCATATTGTAATGTCAAATCCTAATCAGGTAACGGATGCTCAGATACAGCAGCAGTTGGATATATTAAATGCAGATTTTGCCGGAGAAAACTCAGATTCCACTAAGATTCCTGAATACTTTAAATCCTTGTTTGGAAAATCCAGTATCCAATTCAGTTTAGCGCAGCGAACAGAATCCGGCGATCCAACTACTGGAATAGAGAGAGTCACAACTACCAAAAGTTCTTTCTCCTCTAATACCAATGATGTGAAATATACCGCCAGCAAAGGTGTTGACAGCTGGGATCCAGATAAATATTTTAATGTGTGGATTTGTGCGATTACTGCAACAACTAGTGGCAGTATACTGGGATACGCTACCTTTCCGGGTGACCTGCCTGCCGTAGAACAAGGTGTTGTAATTGATTACAGAACTTTACCTGGTAAAAGCTATACAGGATATACAGATTTTGAAGGTGGTAGAACCCTAACTCATGAAACCGGACATTACTTTAACTTATTTCATATCTGGGGGGATGATGATGGGGCATGTACTGGCTCAGATTATGTAGAAGATACCCCTGATCAAGCCGATGCTTCCAGCAAATGCAATTCGGGGGTGATACACGATAACTGTACTTCAGATGGTAATGGTATTATGTATCAGAACTATATGGATTATAGCTATGATGCTTGTTTAGTGATGTTTACGGCTGGACAGATTTCTCGTATGGAAGCTGCTGTCATTGCCTACCGATCTTCATTATTGACTTCTGATGGTACTCAGGAAGCTATAGCTACTACCAATAATGCAGAACTAAAATCCATCGATAATATGGATAGTCGCCTTTGTACTAATTCTTTTTCTCCTGTCATTACGATTCGCAATCGGGGCAGTCAGACACTGACTTCATTAACTATTACAGTAAAAGTAGATGATATAGTAGTAGCGACCTCTAACTGGACTGGATCTTTGGCTAAAGCGAATACTACCAGTATTACTTTACAGACAATTACAACCTCAGAAGGAGAGCATACATTAACCATTAGTCTTTCGTCTCCTAATGCTAAAACAGATGAGGAAATAAGTAATGACACGCTAAGTACAACCTATCAATATTATGGTCCTGTTGCAACAATCAACGAAAGTTTTGAAGGAAGTACGTTTCCACCAACGGGATGGAATATAGTAAATAATGATGGTGGTATTACCTGGGAAAAAGTAACTGGCATTGCTAAAACAGGTAACTCCAGTGTAAGAGTCAATAATTATGACTATGCAAGCAATGATGAAACGGATGATTTACTGCTTCCTGTTCTGAGTATTGCCGAGGTAGATTCTGTTTATCTTTCATTCTATGTAGCAGCTGCTACCTATACGTCTGTATCCAGTAATTCCAGGGGTTTGGTATGGGATACATTGCAGGTAATGGTAAGTACGGATTGTGGAAAGACCTACACCAGTCTATACAAGAAATATGGCAGCACCCTGGTGACCCGAACAGAACCAACAACAGAAGCTTTTAAACCAACTGCCAGTGAATGGCGTAAAGATTCTGTAAATCTGGGAGACTATATAGGTGTGGGTGAGTTGTGGATTGCTTTCCGGAATACAACAGAATATGAAAATAATATTTATCTGGATGATGTAAACCTGAGAACGGTCATAATCAATAAAAATCTGAAGGAAAAAGGGTTTCTTGTAATGCCTAATCCTACGGATGGTAATGTTGATGTTCAGTTTTATCCACAACCAGAAGGGTTGCAGCGTATTCAGATTCTGAATGGACTTGGTCAGAAAATAGCTGAAACAAGTATTTCGAGTAGTACACCAGCCAATGCTTATACATTTGATATCAGTCAATATGCATCTGGGGTATACATTGTGCGGGCTGTGTTCTCAGATCATGTGTCTGTGAAGAAGATTGTGAAGTATTAGCCATTTAGCTAAAAACAGCCCTGTATACATGAGTGTGTACAGGGCTGTTTAATTTGTTAGTGTGACCAGCTACCAAATTTTCCCATTCGGTAGTCATTGTATGCTTCCATAATTTCCTGTTGCGTATTCATCACAAAAGGGCCTTGTGCTACTACTGGTTCTCCTATTGGCTCGGCATGCCCAAGAAGCAATATACTATCTTCCTGTGCCTGGATAGTAAGTTGTTCTGCATCATGATTGAATTCAACTAAATTGTGCATTGCGGCTTTCTGTCCATTCACTATGAACTGGCCTCTGATTACATAGAAAAAGATAGTGTGAGAGGCTGGAATCGATAGTGAATACTGACTTCCCGCTTTGTATTCCATTGTACATAAAGAAACATCAATATGCGATTCGAATGCACCTTTGTGACCTTCCCATGTACCCGATACTAGATGAGATACAATATTTCCATTATCATGAGTAATGGTAGGGATCTCTTCTTTTTGCAAGCCTTTGTAGAATGGTTCTGTCATCTTCAGGCGAGAAGGCAGATTAAGCCATAACTGTAAAATCTCCAGATTACCTCCATTCTTTTTAAACTCTGAAGAGGACACTTCTGCATGGATCAGGCCTCGTCCGGCTGTCATCCATTGGACACCCCCAGCATTGATTACACTTTCGTGTCCTCCGGAATCCTTATGCATGATGTCGCCATCTATGATAAATGTTACTGTTTCCATTCCTCTGTGTGGGTGAGGACCAAACGGAAGCCCTCGATTATTGGCTGGATATATCTGTGGTCCATGATGGTTTAAAAACAAAAACGGATCTATCTGCTGGAGTGTCCGGGAGGGCAAAGGTGAATAGGTGATCAAATCCGCAATAGGGGCGTACGTTGCTGTATGAATCTGTTTAATGGTTCTCATAAAATTGTATTTGGTTCTGTTATTGCTAAGTCAGAGTGGAAGAAAATAGTTTCCTACTTATAGAAGCTACCAGCCCTATTCTTCACAGTCATGTTTACAATGAATAGGATATAATTATTAATCGATAAATTGTTTGTTTGTAGTTTTTATACAAATTTTCTTCTTTTATAGTATAACCCGAATTCCCAACTCTACCATGCTCAAGTTAAAAAGTATATCTATTATTTTATTTATTATTTTCTCAATAAATATTCAGGCACAAAGCTTATTTAATCCTGGAAAGATCATAACATCCAAAGGAGATACAATAGCTGTTCTGATCAAAGACAGGACAGATAAATCTAATTCTTCTGGCTGTATGGTTAAAGCTTTCCCTGGTAAAAAGGTTGTTACTTATGCTCCTATAGATATTCGCGCGTATATTCTTGAAAGTGGAAAGATTTATGTATCCAGGAAAATAGCCGATGCCGAGTCTAAAGATTCTATTCATGTATTTCTGCAAAAGTTGGTAGGAGGAGAGGTGAATCTGTATTTCTGGAGAGGTAGTCAGGGTAAAGATCGTTATTTTGCCGAAGTTCCACCTGATGGGATGCTGGAACTGGAAGGACAAAAGGATACCTATATCAACGGACAGCGATATCGTGCAGATGGGAAATATCAGAAACAGTTAAATTCCATTATGACTAAGTGTGTGATAGACCAAGGGGCTTTGGCCGAACTGCGTTACATTCGTACAGATATGACAAAGTTTGTGGTAACGTATAACAAGTGCAGTGAGATCCGGAATCAAACCTATCAGTATCTGGAACCAAAAGGAAAACATTTTTTTGGGGTTCGGGTTGGAACAAATATAGGGTATGTAAATTTTATAGCCAGTAATGTGGCTATAAAAGGTGTTCCTACCTCATCTATGCCAATGATTTCTGTATTTGGTTCCTTTCAGCTGGTAGATATGGATAGGAAATTATACCTGCAACCTGAACTTCAGTTTGTAATGATGAAGATTGGAAATTTTAAACAGGTAAAACCTAATGTTGATATAAGTGAAATTCGCAATAACCTGATTTACATTCCAGTGACATTAAAATATGACTTGTTGCGAGGGGCCATTACACCTTATATTTATGCTGGCGTGGGAATGAGCCTTAATTTTTCATCAACAATGAAAGTAAATTATCCTGCCAGAAGTTTGAGTAAGGAATGTGTAAATCGGAAAATTGGAGCACAGGTAATACTAGGTGCAGGCCTAAAATGGAAACGCCCGCATAGAGAGTATGCCTTGGATTATCGTATGTATGAAACCTCTCTTCACCGTACTAATAGCTCTTTTGATACCTTTTTATATTCTAATAATCTGACGTTCTCTGTGGCACTGGAAAAGAAACGTAAATAATCTGATAGTACAAGAACGCCCTTTATGAAAGTACATAAAGGGCGTTAGCTATGTTAACTAGCAGTTTTTTCCTCTGCTGATTTTACATTATCCTCAGCATGACGGTCAATTAGCTTATTAAGAGGATCAATGCCTGCTTTGGAAGGTTCTTCTGAAACTGTAATCACAAAGGTGTTTTCTTTTTTGTTAACCTTGTGTTTTTTCAGATAAATGAGTTTGTCCTTACCCTGATCATCCTTGTGGTAAACGCCCACATCTATCCAGTCGTTGATCGCGATATTTTTCTCATTACCTGTACTATCTGCCCGAAGTTTTTCTGCTTGTACTGTTAGTGTAACTTCATGTTGCTTATCAGCTTTCTTATAATCGATTACATATTTAGTATAAGTTAAATATGTTGATTTTATGAGGATCATCCATCTGTTTTTAGGATAAGAGGCAGCATTTCAGCATTAACTCCCTCAAAACCTATTTAAAAGAAAATCTATTATAAATTATGAAGGTAGCTTGTGGTTAAATAGCAATCATATATAACATAAGTGGCCCAATTTTTGCGTAGAACGGGTATAATAAATTCATTCTTTATCTGTATAGGAAATATATATAGTTACTGTTAAACTAATTTTACCGCTACCGACCTTGAAAAACTTATTCTACTTTACCTTCTACACTTTTATTACTTCTATTCTTTCCTTTAACACAATTTCTGCTCAAACGCAAAAAGGAAGGTTTATGGCAGGACCTTCAATTGGAAAATTTAATTTTGGTAAGAATTACACAGACCTTGCTTTTGACATCAAGGCTGGCTACTTTATTGTAGATAACCTGGTTATTGGGATAACTCCTTCTTATTCCTATAGTTGGGCTACTGATAATGTCCGTTTTAAAGAAAAAATTAATGTATTAGGCATGGGTCCATTTGTGAGATATTATTTTGGAGAAGGTAAGCTGAAACCGTTGCTCAATGCCAGTTTTTTGTATCATTCCCGTAAATCTAATGTTACATATTCGACTATAATGACACCAGAAGGGCCTATTGAGGGATATGCATATGAATTCAAAGGGGATATAAATTACTTCAAGCAGGAGGAGGTATTGCTTATTTTCTGAATGATAATATCTCTCTGGAAGGGATTGTAAATTATGGACGTTATATAGATTATAATGAAAATACTGATGTTAAATTAGGTGAAGTTAACATTGGTTTGGGTGTGCAGATTTTCATTGGACAATAAGTATACCTGAAAAATCTTTCAGTAAGTAATCTATTATGTGTTTACATTTTTGAAGGAAATGGCATTAATCCGATTATGTTAAATCTGTATTATATTTGTGCAGTCAAACTATTCAAGTATTTCTTATCAGTAACTTATGACAAAATTATTCTACATTACCCTTTCTTTTTTCATTATTTCTCTTCTCTCATTAACTGATTCCCTGGCTCAAACACAAAAAGGCAGATTTATGGTAGGTACTTCTGCTGGTGAATTTAAATTTGGAAAAAATAATACAGATTTATTACTGGATGTAAAAGGGGGATATTTTCTGATAGATAATCTAGTTGTTGGGGTGACTCCTTCCTTTGGCTATATGTCTTACAATCAATCTGAAAGTTATCCGAACTCTTATTCCAAAAGTACACAAAAAGGAAAGCAGTGGGGTATTGGACCCTTCGTTCGTTATTACTTTAGTGAACATAAACTTAAACCTTTAGTTAATGCAAGTTTTCTGTATTACAAGTATAGTGTAAAAACAACTTCTGAAGCTTATATATATCCGGGGTTTTTCCAAAAGGGGAGCCATGAGATTAAGAGCGAATATAAACTTCTACAAATAGGAGGCGGAGTTTCTTATTTTATAGATGATCGAATAGCTATCGAAGGATTGTTAAATTATGGACGTTATATGGATTATGAAGGGACTTATGATAAAAAAGGAGAAATAAGCATTAATCTTGGTGTGCAGTTTTTTATTGGGAAGTAAGTGTTATATTACTGAGCATAACTAGAATAAAAACTTATAGTGTAATCGTGTTAATTTTAAAGTGTAGAAATATGAGAAAAAACGTTGCCTTATTTCTTGCTGTTTTTACTGTTTGGGTGGCAACAGGAAGTTTATGCTACTGTCAGACAGATAAGGGAACCTTTATGGTTGGTGGAAGCATTGGAAACTTAAGTTTTCAAAGTGATTATTTGGGTGTTTCATTCAGTCCTACAGTTGGCTACTTTGTTGTTACTAATTTAGTAGTAGGTTTAACACCTGCTTTTGAATATAAAACATTCACTCTTATGAATGATAGCAAAACCAAAAGTACATCATTCGGTATTGGCCCATTTGTGAGATATTATTTTGGAGAAGGCAAGCTGAAACCGTTGCTCAATGCCAGTTTCTTGTATTATAGAAATACTGTAAAGCTTGGTGATTTACCTATTGATCCTAATGATCCTGTTTTAGAGGGTGACCACAAAGTAAAGCAAGGCTATAAGTTTATCCAACTAGGCGGTGGTATTGCCTATTTTCTGAGTAAGTCAATTGCATTAGAGGGCATTGTAAATTATGGACATTATATGGATTATGATATACTAGGTAGTAATAAAAGTAATGAAGTGGCTGTAAGTTTGGGTTTTCAGATTTTTCTTGATTAAAAAAACTTTGGTTTTTTAAAAGTCCTTTGTCACATTGAAGGATTTTTAAAAGCGATAACAAGGTCTCAGCCTGAAGATTTTCAGTGGAATATGTACTTACTATGCTTTGACTGTAGAAATTATGCAAATATGCCTATAAGAATGTTTACCTCTTCAAATATCCAATACTAATACTTGTTTTATTCTCAATTCTAATAAAAGTGAGAGTAAAAGTTTGTTTAATTTTCCACTCTATTCATTTTACAATGAAAAAAACGTTTATTTTAATCATTGCCATTTTTAGCTTTTTAGTGTTAACAACAGAAAGATCATTTGCACAAACTGATCAGGGTAATTTTATGGTAGGAAGTTCAATTGCAAACTTGAACTTTGATGATAGCAATACCAGTATTTCTTTTAGCCCTACGGTTGGCTATTTTGTCATTGATAATCTGGCTATAGGATTAACACCTACTATTGCTTACAGCTCTACAGAATCCATTATCCCTGGTGAAAAATATAAAACAACAACTTGGGGTATTGGGCCATTTGCCCGGTATTATTTTGGTGATGGCACGGTGAAGCCACTTGTTCATGCGGGTTATTCTTATCAAAGTTCTAAAAGCAAAGATGATACTTCCAATGGAGTGATCGAAACTAAAAGCAATTACAGCAATGTTAAGTTAGGGGCTGGTGCAGCTTATTTTATCAATGATCATGTATCGGTAGATGGAATTATAAATTATAATCTATTATTCTACCAAGGTGCTGATAGCCAGGGAAGTGTAGGTGTTAGCTTTGGATTCCAGATTTTTATTGACTAATAGAAATAGATAAAAGTTCTTGATTTTATATAACAAAAAATCCTCTGCAATACAGCAGAGGATTTTTTGTTAACTACGCGGATGAAAATCGTGCATGATTTGCTTGAGATAATCCCGGTCCAGGTGGGTATATATTTCAGTAGTAGTAATCGATTCGTGTCCTAACATTTCCTGTACAGCCCGTAAGTCGGCTCCGCCTTCTATCAGATGGGTAGCAAAGGAATGACGGAATGTATGTGGACTGATATTTTTTTGGAGGTTAATGATCTGAGCCAGTTCCTTGATGATCAGAAACACCCACACTCTTGACAATCCTTTACCTCTGGCATTCAGAAAGACATAGTTTTCGTGATCTTTCTGAGGGGTAACATGGCAGCGCACCTGTTCCAGATAGATAGTCAGGTATTTGGTAGCTTCGCTTCCCATCGGAACCAGTCTTTCTTTATTTCCTTTTCCTACAATCCGTAAAAATCCCAGTTCTGTATACACATTGGACAAAGTCAGTTCGATTAGTTCGCTTACACGTAGTCCTGATCCATACAGTATTTCGAGCATAGCCCGGTTGCGGGTTCCTTCCGGAGTAGAATGATCGATGGCTGCCAGCAACTGGTCAATTTCTTGTACGGATAGTGTATCAGGAAGTTTGCGAGACAGCCGTGGTGCTTCGACTAGCTGGGTAGGATCGTCTTTGATCAAATCTTCGGCAAACATGTATTTGAAAAAGCCCTTGAGCCCTGACAAAAAACGGGATTGGGAGGACGGTGTCATACCTAACTCTCCCAGATATTGCAGAAATTCTCGGATGTGTCGGTCGGTAACCTCGGTAGGGCCAACCTTCATTTCTTTGATCTCCAGAAACTGGTGTAGTTTCTCTATATCATGTATATATGCCTCAATTGAGTTTTCAGAGAGACCTCGTTCCAGATGGAGATAGTTTTTATATTCTTTTATTGCCGATGACCACATAGAATTGTAGGGAATTGTGCTTGCAAATGGAATGTTAAACAGCTTCTGTATTCAAAACACGAAAGTACAATCTTTTTCTGAGGCAAAATCTCCCTGTTTTCAAAATCTCTTTTATATTGCCAGCCTGATTCGTAAAGTTATTTTTTCAATTCTATTTATGTATTAATTATGGAAATTCTGATTCTGAATGGGCCCAATATGAATCTTCTGGGGCGTCGTGAACGTAGCATTTATGGAAACATGTCTTTTGAGACTTTCTATGAAATTTTGCAAAGTCAATATCCGGATATAAAGCTTACTTACTTTCAGTCTAATACAGAAGGTGCACTGATTGATAAATTACATGAGGTCGGATTCTCTATAGATGGCATTCTGTTTAACCCTGGCGGGTATGCACATACTTCTATCGCACTTTCTGATGCAGTAGCTGCTATTACTACCCCTGTTATAGAAGTGCATATCTCCAATGTATTTGCGAGGGAGGAGTTTCGTCATCACAGTTATATCAGCCGCAATTGTGCGGGTGTTATCTGTGGATTTGGCCTGGAAGGGTATCGATTGGGACTGGAAAACTTTCTGCGAAGAAGAGATTCTAAGTAATACTTGGTTAGATAGTAATTTTTTAAGAATACAGGATTGTGCAAAAACGCAAATCTTGTATTCTTTGTTTTTTTTATGGATTTTGAAGTAGATTGAGACTACTCTACCCGAGGAAAAGTAGCAATAGAAAACAAAAAGGTTGAAATTTGGAGCGACCAAGCCACCAAACCAACCTTTGAGGATGAAAACAATCATCAGTGAGCAAGTTATTAAAATTTTAGACAAA
>NZ_JASJOR010000046.1:0-46764 GCF_030068545.1 Xanthocytophaga flava
ACCCGTGCGCCACTGGTATTGCTACCCGTTCGACTTGCATGTATTAGGCCTGCCGCTAGCGTTCATCCTGAGCCAGGATCAAACTCTCCATAGTATATGAAGTTTTGTCCTTTATTGCTATTGCTAGCGATAAAGGACAGTGTCTGTTTGATGGCTTACTTTATTTTTCGAAATTGACTTGTCAAATTAACTACTTCAATGAAGTAGCAACCAACAAATGCGCTTATTCGTTTACGCTTGCTTTTTATGCTGTTTTGTCTGCCAAATATTCAAAGAACGTTTGCTAACCTCCACACACATTTGTATGCTTACAGTCAACATGGTGACCTAAAAGTCTAGTCTCACAAGAGATACTAAAACACAAAAATAGAATTTTAACTTCTGATACTTTTTTTTCTTGACTTTGCAGCTTGTCATTAACACTAACAAGAAAGTCTAAATCAGAAATGGGGTTGTATTGCCGGAGAGATACTCTTATCTGCCACTCGCTTTCACCACCTTCTGTTTTTCAAAAAAAACAGAATCTATTATTTCAATAATCAACACTAGAAACTCTAGCGAACAAAATCAGAAATCATTATTCCCGATTGACAATAAAGAGTCATTTTCAACACTCTTTCTCCTCTTTTTATTTCGCTTCTCAGCGCCTTCTTCCGTAAGGGGACACAAAGGTAAGGACAATTATTTAAAATACAAATCCACCCTATCTTTTTTTCAACTTTTTTTTCACATTAAGTTAATACCTTCACCAATATATCTGATAATGAAACCATTACACTCATCAATTAACAGAAAAAAAATATTATCAAGAAAAATCTGTCTTCAAAATACTTTACATTCTCTTACTAACTTATACCTACGTACCAAAGAAATGTTCTTAGTTATCTGGATGAAGCAGTTACACATCCTGTCTAATTAAGCAAATCACAATTAAAAGCCCATATCCTCACTGATAAGTAAATTCGGTAGTATAATCAATTAGCGTATACTTCTCTAAAGTTTATTCTTAGCTTGTCAGATTGGAGTTACAGTATGTGAAACAACCTCAACGCAACAAGTGCCCATAGTTCGAATCGTTTAAAAAATAACCAAACTCTATACTCTTTGGGTTTTGAAATAACTGATCTATTAAGAATAAACAAGGATGAGCATTTATTCATTTTCAATCAAACCCTTGTAATGAATATAATTTTAGTGATTCATATGGGAAAGCCATATCATTTTTTCAACTATATATCTCATCTACTACATATACATATAGAGAAATATGTTAGTCCTGCCCAATTTAAGCCATATGTTGTCTGATCCAAAACTCATACTCCTCTAAAAATATTAACTAATAAATAAAAAAAGTAAAATAGGATATGGGGATTGTACCATTTGACTTGTCTGAAGGATGTTATTTATCTGCTTTGATAAATAATAAGGCGTAATACTACTTACATAGGATGCACTCTCCTCTCACTTTTTGGAAGAGTACTTCTGTCATCTTTCATTCTTATTCAAAACAATTCCTATGAGAAAATTAATGCGAATGATGCTGCTTGCAATGGTAGTAAGTGGTGCATGTATCGGTATCACAACCGCACAGACCTACAACTGGAATACAGTTCCGATAGGTGGTGGAGGGTTTGTAACAAGTATTAAAGCACACCCCAAAGTGCCTAATCTGTTTTTTATTACAAAAGATGTCGGAACTCCCTACCGATGGAATGCCACTACCCAAAAATGGGAAGAGATGATGTTGTTTGGTAAAATTCCTACTACTTACTGGAACTGGGAAGGAGGTGCAAAATGTGCAGAAGTCGCCTTTGACCCAAGTGATGCTACAGGTAATATACTGTATGCGACTATCGCTACAGGAAAAGGTACAGTCCCAGGAGGAGGAACGTCAATGGGAACGCTGATGAAATCCACAGACAGAGGTCAAACCTGGACAGATTGTCAATTATCCATAAAAGTTACACCTAACGCATCAGATAAAGCTTATACCGACCGAATTGCTGTTGATCCCAATAATAGTAATATAGTGTATGTAACAACCACCTACAATGGTACATACAAAAGCACATCAGCGGGTGCTGTAGGATCATGGGTTAAGGTAAATACATCTTTTCCTGATTCAGATATAGGAAGATTTGTCATTTTTGATAAAACGGGTGGAGTTATCAATGGAGTCACCAGAAATATATTAATCGGAGGCTCACAAGGAGTATATAGGAGTACTGATGGCGGAAACACCTTTGCACTGATGAATGGAAGTCCGGGAGAACCGAGACGTTCATCTTTCAGCAATGATGGAACCCTATATGTTACCCAAGTAGGACAATCTGCAACACGACCATTAGGGGGTCAAGGCTTGTATAAATGGAATGGAAGTTCATGGAGTGAGATAGCGCCTGTGGCAGGAAAAGAACTAGGAGGTATAGCCGTTAACCCGCACAATAGCAATGAAGTGATTGTTACTACAACGGGAACATGGAACAATGATGTTGCCTATCGTAGCCTGCTAGGCGGAGTACCAGGTAGCTGGACTGCTTTAGTGCCTACAACCCGGGATGCTTCAGAAGCACCTCATTCACTGGGTAATGGAGCGAATGGAAATTTTGGCCACAATATCTGTGCGTTTATGTTTGATCCATTCAATGCAGGTCATGTATGGTTTACAGATATGCTCGATGTTGGGCAGACTACCAATGTATGGGCATCTACGGTTCACTGGAAACTTCGCGATGCTGGCCTGGAAGAAATTGTGGTTTCAGGAAACATGGTTTGTCCACCCAGTGGAAGTAATTTTTTGTTATCTACTACTGGTGATGTAGGAGGATTTGATCATAAGTCATTTACCAGCCCACCCGCAAAAGGGATGGCGAGCTTCTTTAGCACCTTCAATGGAGTAAACACATCTGGCGTGGCCTTTCAGCAAACAAATCCTGATTTTATTGCACGGGTAGGAAGCGACGGATGGAATGGGGTTGCTATTGGTGGCTATTCTACTAATGGCGGACTTAGTTACACGAAGTTTCCGACTGTTCCTTCTAGTGGCTCGGCAAGAGGAAGGGTTGCTGTGTCTGCTAATAGCCAGAGGATAGTTTGGGTTACACAGGGAATGACAACAGGAGGTTTGACTTATTATTCAACAAATCTTGGATCTACCTGGACTGCCAGTACAGGCCTTCCTTCTGGTATTCTCAAGCCAGGAGATATTTACACCATCTGGGCAGGGATGAATCCATTGGCTGCTGACAAAGTTAACGGGGATATTTTTTATGTATACTCTGGTGGTACAGTATATGTAAGTACGAACGGCGGTGTTAGTTTTTCTGCTGCTGCTACCAATCTTCCCAATGTAGGGAATGTTGCTCAGATGAATGTAGAGACAACTCCAGGAAAGACAGGTGACCTTTGGATTGCCTTTACCACCGGATTGTATCATTCAACAGATACGGCAAAAACATTTACCAAAGTAAATCCGAATGTGGTAAAAAACCCTAAGTGGGTGGCAGTTGGAAAAGCTGATACTTCAGCCTCTTCCAATCCTATTGTTTTTGTAACCTCTGAGTCTGGTACTGTAGACAATCGTACCTATAGTGTTTTCAGATCAGATGATAATGGACAAAACTGGACAACTATTCTAGATACTGTTCCTGATGTAGTGGCAAACTTAGCCGCTGACTACCATGGAAGAGTGTTTTTGGGAGCATCTGGCAATGGGATTTTTGTTGGTGAACCTGCAGGTGGTCCTGTAACCAGCGTTTCTGTTACACCAGCGTCGGATTCTGTAGTTGTTGGATTCACCCGACAGTTCAAATCTGTTCTTACTCCTACCTATCCAACAAACAGTGCCGTTAGCTGGAGTTCCTCGGATAATTCTATTGCTACTGTAAATGCCTCAGGACTGGTTACAGGTGTTTCACCTGGGACAGTTACGATCACTGTAACTACTCAGGATGGCGGCAAGACTGCACAGAGCACACTGAAAGTAACACCAACAATACCTGTTTCAGGCATTGCCCTTGATTCGGTCATTATTATGGGATTGGGAACGTCACAAAATCTGATTGCCAGGATAACTCCTGCTAATGCAACCAACAAAGCAGTAAACTGGAGTTTATCAGACACAACGGTAGCTAAAATCAATTCCAGTGGATTGCTGTCTGCACTTAAATTTGGTACAACAGTCGTTACTGCCACAACAGTAGATGGTGCAAAAACAGCAACCAGTACAGTGACCATAGGAACGAGTATTATCGCCAATAACTGTGGTGGACCTTCGATTCTTAATTTTATCGCAGACACTCCCTCGTCTGGGTCTATGTGGACCACTGGTACTACCACTCCTGTAAGTACAACCGGCCTTACAAATCCTGCACCGGCACAGGTTTATCTCTCTCAACGCCAAAGCGGACAGCCAATGACCTATACCTACAAAGGACTCATACCAAATTCCAAATACAAGGTACGGTTACATTTTGTAGAAATCGGTACCACAACAAACGCAGGACAACGGAGATTTAATGTGACAGGAAACTCAGTAGCGGATACATTATTGAAAAACTTTGACATTTATACACAGGCAGGGGGCAGATTCAAAGCCATTATTCGGGAGTTTGAAATACGTTCGAATGGTGCGGGTCAGATTTCTGTGGTTTTCCGTCCTATTGCAAATTATAGTTATCCTGCTGTCAGTGCAATCGAAGTATTACTCACTCCATTAACTTCTATCGCCATTACACCGACTTCCTTTTTCGTAGGTGTAGGTGATACTACCCGGCTTACCTCAATAGCTACTCCTGCCAATGCCAGCAATCAGCGGGTACTCTGGAGTTCTTCCAATTCTGCCATTGTGACTGTTGATAGCAAAGGGCTGGTAAAAGGAATGTCTCCTGGAAATGCTATCATTACTGCAACGTCAGAAGAAGGTGGTTTTACAGCTAGTTCTACGGTAACGGCAGCTAATATTCCAGTAAGCGGGATTACGCTTAGCAGCACAACGGCCAGTGTAGGTGTCAATAACACTGTTACATTAACGGCAACCTTGCAACCTGCTAATGCAACTAATAAAGCGTATACCTGGAGCTCATCAGACACAACAGTCTTGACTGTTAGTCAGAATGGACTTTTGAAAGGGATTTCTCCTGGTAATGCAACTATTACTGTAACTACTCAGGATGGAAATAAGACAGCGACTTGTGCCGTATCGGTATCTAATATCTTAATCTCTTCGATTGTGCTTAGTAAATCAGCGTTAACAGTAGGAGTGGCAGATACAACCTCGTTAAAAGCGTCAGTACTTCCAGCTACTGCAAGCAATAAAAATGTAAACTGGTCTTCCTCCGCACCCGGTGTTGCCACTGTAAATGCAAATGGCAAGATCACGGCGATTGGTGTTGGAACGGCGAACATCATTGCAACTGCACAGGATGCTGGTGGGGTTAGTTCTACGGCTCAGCTTACTGTTATTAGTGCAGGATCATGTGGTCTAATGACCAACAATGGTTTTGAAAGTGGATTCGTTAACTGGATCCTTCCCAATGGCAGTAAGACAAAAGTAAGTGAAACCATTACACATAGTGGACTCAAAAGTGTTGCCGTTATGGGTGATAACTCGGCTATTAATTATGGTAGTAATCTGATTGTTGGAGGAGGGAAAGAAATTACCTTTGAAGTCTGGGCAAGAATAGAACGAACACCAGATCCTTACAACCAACTTCAGAACCCTTATTGGGCAGGAATTGGCATTGATTACTATGATGCCAATGGCAATAAAATTGCCAACGCAAGTAACCAGCTTCAGGCCTATCCTTCTGCTACACCGAGTGTTTTCACCCGTTTTTCCGTCACCCGCATAACTCCTCCCAATACAGCGTATGCAGGTGTTTGGGCGGCCAAGGCAGGTCCTTACGGTGAGCTATACCTGGATGATTTCTGTCTTACTGTTGCACAGGATTCTCAAACGGTTTCGTTTGATTCCCTTAGTGTAAAAACAGTAGGTGATGCAGATTTTACTCCTGTTGTCTCTGCAAGTTCAGGTCTGCCTATCGCTTTATCAAGCTCAGATACCTTAGTTGCTACCATTACAAATGGAAAAATCCGGATTGTGGGACCAGGAAGCAGCATCATTACTGCTTCACAAAGCGGAAATAACGCCTATTTGGCAGCTGCTTCAGTACAACGTACGTTAACAGTTTTGTCTGGTTTAAAAGTGCTTTATATGGATGGTGATACAGGTAAACTGACAAATAACAGTGTGCGTCCTTATCTCAAGGTTGTTAATGAGAGTAATGTTACAGTTCCATACAATGAGTTGACAATCCGGTATTGGTTTACAGCCGAAAACTATGCAGGTATCAGCCATTGGATTGATTATGCTCAACTGGGAAATAACAAGGTAACGATGAAATACGTAGAGATGACTAATCCACGTACCAATGCGTTAGGGTATATCGAATATGGATTTGATCCTTCTGCAGGAGGCATTCTACCTGGAAGCAACTCAGGTCAGATCAAATCAAGATTTGCTAATACTGACTGGCAACTGCTTTCGGAAAGCAATGATTATTCCTATTCTAATGCAACTACCTATACAGCCAATCCATCCATCACTCTCTATCGCAATGGTAAACTTTGGTGGGGTACTGAACCTGGAAGCATTGCTTCAGATACAACGCTGAAAGTCTACTCAGAAAACAGGAATACAACAGCGTCCAGCGCCATTCGTACCTGGCTTACGATTGAGAATACTGGCAATGTACCCGTTGACTATAAGGATCTGAAAATAAAGTATTGGTTTACTGACGATAATGCTTCTTCTCTTTCGTATACAATTGAATACGCAAAGTTGGGTGCCAGTAAGGTGACAGGTGTTTTTGGAGCTAGTACAGGTCAAAATTCCGATACCTATTTCGAATCTAAAATAGATTCATCAGTAGGAAAATTATATCCGCTAAGCAGTACGGGAAAAATTCAGTACAAGATCTATAGATCAGATGGATCTCTATTTAATGAGACAAATGATCATTCCTATATGCCTGCGGCACCTTTTGCTGAAAACAGCCACATTACCTTGTATTATAAAGGGGTGCGTATTTATGGAATCGAACCTACAGTTTCGTCATCTGCCAGAATAGCACCAAAAGAGGCTTCTACAGGCTTACAGGTAACAGTACTTGGAAACCCTACTGCTACAGATCAGGCTGATCTACGTCTAAGTGGATTGAGTGGCTTGCCTGTCCGTTTACAGGTGATAGACACAAAAGGATCTGTCTTGTTTGAAAAAACAGTGTCTGCTCCTCTGGAAAATGAGGTTCAGACAATACCTTTGGGAAAACAAGCAGGTATTTATCTGATTCGGTTGGGATCTGGAACACAAACAACATCTGTAAAGGTCATAAAGCTCTAAACTGTTATTTTAACTCTGGTGATTGAGGAAAGTAGAATCTTTCCGCAATTCCTATTCGCTCAATAAGCCTGACCTACTTTATATAAGGTCAGGCTTATTGCATTTATAATTATTTCAGAAGGAAAAAAACATCTTCTTACCCTATAATGCTATAGACAAGTTCAAGAACTCACTTTTTTCAACTCAATTTTTACTTTCATATATAACTATCTGTTTGTCAATTCACAAGGCATGTATTTTTTAGACTTAGTATTACGAGCAACAATTATAAAATCAACAATACATCTATGATTTCCATTTTAATAGCCGCGCGTAATGAAGAAGATTCTATTTTAACATGTCTGCAATCTCTGAATCAGTTGACCTTTCCCATAGATCAGTTGGAAATATGGATTGGAGATGATGACTCTAATGATCTCACAGCAACATTGGTTCTAAAATATATTAGTGATAAACCACATTTTCACTATAAGAAGATTACTACCCATTTAGGTATGGCCCGGGGAAAGGCTAATGTACTGGCTCAATTGATTCGTTTTGCTAAAGGCAGCTATTTTCTCATTACAGATGCGGATGTAACGGTTCCTCCAAACTGGATAGAGGTTATGCTGAGTGCACATACACCTGGTATAGGAATTATTTCCGGAGTAACAGTATCTCAACCTGTTACACTTTGGATTGCAATGCAGGCTATTGACTGGGCACAGGCACTCTGTATGATTTATCACTTGTCACATTGGGGAATACCGATCTCAGGTTTGGGAAATAATATGCTGGTAACCAAAGAAGCCTATAAGGCAACAGGTGGATATGAAAACATGCGGTTTTCCATTAGTGAGGATCATCAACTGTTCAAGGCTGTTCTTAAAAAAGGATATGGCTTCCGGCAACTTTTTGCAGCAGACTGTCTGGTAGAAACTCAGGGGCTACCTACCTTTGATGACCTTATCAATCAGCGAAAACGGTGGATGAATGCAGCCATGCAAACGCCATGGTATATTCGAATGCTGACATTACTACCTCTTTTTCTACTTCCAATTATTGTAATTTCTTTTATTACTCAACCTTTTACCAGTCTGCTTTCATGGATAGGATTGTTACTGATACAGGGTCTAATAACATTAAGTTGTGTTCATGGATTAAAAGCTCACCACCTGTATATATATGCTTTGATTTATCCGGTATATTTTCATTTTATAACATTTTCAACGCTGATCCAATATGCTCTTGCATCACCAACATACTGGAAAGGACGCAGGTATGAACTCACAGAGATCACTTAACTTCTCTGATAGAACACTCACTCCGAGACACATAGATTTATTCTATATCTCATTGCCATTATACTTTTTCACTTGCATATTCATTCGGTGTTTTTCCAAACTGCTTTTTGAAACAACGACTAAAATAGCCTGGATCATTGAATCCAACCTGATAGGCCACCTCTGAAACAGTAAACTGACTTTCTTTTAGTAATTGAGCGGCACGTTGAATGCGAATGTAACGGATAAAATCGCGGGCAGACAAATCTGTTAGACTTTTTAGCTTTCGGTAAAGCTGCATCTGACTCATATTTAATCCTTCCTGCAACTGTTCTGCATCAAAGTTAGGTTCATCTATATGTTCCTCTATCAGGGCAGTTGCACGCTGGAGAAATACTTCATCCAATGAAGTTACCTTCACATTGCTGGGGCGTAACCAAACCTCCTGACTGAATGCTCTGCGTAGACGCTGACGGTTTTCAATCAGATTGTGAACTCTACTTTTTAACAAAGCGGCAGTAAAGGGTTTGGTTATGTAATCATCCGCGCCTGCATTGACACCAGATAGCTGATGAGACTGACTGGATCTGGCTGTTAGTAACACCAGAGGGATATGACTGGTTTTTTCATCCGCCTTTAGATGTTGACATAGTTCAGGGCCTTCCATTCCAGGCATCATCCAATCTGTAATAACCAGATCAGGTAAATGTTGTAATGTCAGGTCAAGTGCCTGTTGTCCATCAGAAGCTTGCAATACAATATAAGAGTCTGTGAAACAATCGGCAAGATAACTACGCAGATCGGGATCATCTTCAGCAATCAAAAGAATAGATTTAGGACTGCCCCCAGTAAAATTTTCTGCAGAAGGAGTCAGTTGTTGAGTAGCCTGATTGGGGGGCTCATCTGGGAAAGAGGCTATCCACTCCGATGGAAAATCGGTACTAACAATAGGGAGTGTGGCAACAAACTGGCTACCTATACCTTGTGTACTGAAAGCAAATATAGTCCCTCCCAATAACTCTGTTAATTCTCTCGTCAGCGCCAGGCCTACTCCCGTACCCAGTGGGTTAGATGCTTTTCCCTGATAAAATCGTTCAAAGATTCGGGGTAGTTCATCCGGTGCAATTCCTGCTCCAGTATCACTGACGACCAGTTGTAATTTATTTTCACAGATTGCAGCTTCTACTGAGACCAGCCCACCTTCAGGAACATATTTTAAGGCGTTAGAGAGTAAATTGAAAATGATTTTTTCAGTAATATCTGCATCATACCAGGCCTGACGGAGGGTAGGGTCAATTTGTAATTTTAGTTGAACCTGTTTAGATTCGGCCAATTGCTCAAAGGAACGAATGCTATTTTCCAGATGCTGATACAGGTTGCCCTGGCTTATTTGTGGCCTGAGAGACCCACTTTCAATTTTGGAAAGATCCAGAAGCTGACTAATTAACCGAAGCAGACGGTTTGCATGTCGGTTCATCAGACGAAACTGATGTTGCAGCCGTTCAGGAGAAGGTAGCTCTTCTGTTAGCAGTTTTTCCAATGGAGTAATAATCAGTGTAAGCGGAGTCCTTAGTTCATGGGAGACATTGGTAAAAAAACTGGTTCTCACTTGTTCAAGTTGACGAATGCTATCGGCTTTCAACTCCTGTATACGAATATCTGCTTTGAGTTTTTCACGAATACGCACAATTTGACGAATGAGTCCAAGAATTACCAGCAAAATAGCCAAGTATAGAGCCACTGCCCAGCCTGTTTTGAACCATGGTGGTTGAACGATCACTTCCAGTCGTTTTTCAGGTCCCCAGGGCTGGCCACTTTGTGCAGCTTTTAGCCGAAACACATACTGACCCGGAGGAAGATTGGTATAGGTCGCATTTTCCTGGTTGTCCAGGTAATTCCAATCCGGATCGAAGTTGTCAAGTCGGTAGGCAAACCGGACATGTCTGTTACGACCATAACTCAAGGCTCCAAATGTGAGGGTAAACACACTTTGTTGAGGATTGAGCACTAGCTGACTGGTTTTAGAGAGTGCTTTTTGTAATGGATCACCAGCAGTTCCAATACCTACTGGTCTGTTGAATAATTTTAATTCGTCCAGGTAAGCTTTGGGAGGTGATGGAATTTCACTAAAACGTTCAGGATGTACAATGAGCAGACCTTGTGAGGTTCCGAAAGCAACCTCACCTGTGGGCATACGTGTACAGGCCAGGTTTGTAAATTCTGCAGAGGGTAGCCCATCTTCTTCATTAAATACAACCATGTGTTCGTTTTCTATTGTCAGGCGGGTAAGGCCACGAGTTGTACCTATCCACAGATTTCCCAATTGATCTTCTGTAATGCTATTGACCACATCACCTGACAACCCTTGTTGGCTTGTAAGTAAACGAAACTTGCCATTGGCAGAAAGAAGACAATTCAATCCACCGCCATTTGTTCCCATCCAGAGTTTACCCGATTTATCCTGGTAGAGACAGGTAATGTGGTCATCACTCAGGCTGCCAGCTTTAGCTTTGGCCTGATAATGAATTATCTGACCAGTCTGAGGATGCCATCCCACTAACCCGTAGGTATAAGTGCCAAACCACAACCAACCTTGCTTATCCTCCAGTAAGCAGGTAATGGTCATGTTTTGTTTCAACTTAAACAGGTTGAACAGATTGACTGCCTGCTCTAGTTTTTCGGTAAGTGGATCATATACATAAAGCTTCAGATCATTGCGCACCATCCATACTTTACCGTTTCCTCTCTGAGCAAAACAGAGTACATGCCGTGCAGTCTGTTCAGAAACAGGGATGACAGTGCTTGTACCATCTCTTTTGTGTCGTACTACTCCCCCATTCCAGTAGCTGGCATACACATCCCCCTGATAGTCTGTAAAGAGAGTATATACATCCTGTGTGTTAAAAGCAGAGGGTGCAGATATAGTAACCCTAGATTGAGTTTTACCCGAAAATCGTAAAATTCCTCGCACAGATCCTACCCATAAATCCCCTTGTAAATCTGTAGTCAGTGCTGAAACTTTAGGAGCAAGTAACCTTCGGGTGCCAGCTGGGTTAGGTTTTATGATCTCAAATCTGTTAGGTTCTGCATATCGAACGTTCAGACCTCCTTCCCATGTACCTGCCCACATATTGCCTGACTGGTCGGTGAGCAAGCACTGAATAGCATGGCTGCTTAGACTGTGTTCATCAACCGGATCAGGATGAAGTCCAATCCAGTTTGTTGAATCGCCATTAGGTAATATACGGATACCATCATCTGTTCCGGCCCAGATGGAATGTTGAGTATCTTCAGCGAGGCATCTTATAAAATTACCTTTCTCAAATACACCCGGCTCGTCAAATACTTTTATAAATTGACCACTGCCTTCTATAAAACGATACAAGCCTCTGTTTTTAGTACCTATCCATAGATTTCCACGATAGTCACGCAACAAGGCCTTTATATTAAAATCAGCTCTGGAGTGTGACTCAGCAGGCATACGAAAAACTTCCCATTGATTCTGCCCCTTTGGCAAATGAGCCAGAATACCATTTCCCATTCCAAACCATAATGAATGGTCTTTGTCTGTCAGGACAGAAAGGACTGATGCATTTCCAACAGAAGAAGTGTCCAATCGATACTGGCTTACTTGGCCGGTCCGCGTATCTACAACTAACCATCCATAGTCTGTTGTACCAGCCCAGACTCGCTGACGATCATCTTCGGCGAGGCAGTTAATAGACCAATGACTTACATCTACACCAGATGAAGTTTTACCATAATGGGTGAATGTTTTTCCATCAGCATTGAGACGATGCAAACCGCCATTGATGGTACCAAGCCAGAGTTGACCGTCTTTTCCTCCTCCCAGCGCCGTTATATCACTACTTTGAAGACTGCCAGGTTTCCTTGGCTGTCGATGATAGGATTGAAAGGAGCGTCCATCATATCGGTTAAGACCATCCCGGGTAGCAATCCAGATAAAACCTTCCTGATCTTGATGAATAGCATGAACTGTACTTTGGGATATTCCCTGGCTAGTCCCCAGATGTTCGAAAGAAATAGGGTGTGTAGAAACAGACTGTCCCTCGGATGGTGCTGTCCATAAAATGAACATGACAAGGGTCAAAACAGGAAGTGTGGTTTGCCACAAAAAACCGATCGTTCTCAATGGAGTTTCCCTTTTAAGGTGGTAAATCCAAAGTAGGAACAACAGCGGAATTAACCTAATCTGAAAGCATCTGTTTAGCTAAAAAAATTGATAATTGCAAACTGAGTACGATACTTTGCAAATAGCGTCCCATACAAAAGTAGCCTTTCCAGCTACTTTTGACACTATCAAAGAAATACTCTTTCAGGAAGTGCTTCTAAAACAAGTACCTGTAATCGATTAAAAACCATACATCAGAACTGTTCAATTATGTCACTGTTTAAAAAACGAATGCTTTGGCGACTCCCCACAGGAAGGTTTAGCTGGCTTTGGGCAATGGAATTTGTGCTGATAGGTGTATTGGTTTTTATCATTCTGGTTTCTGTCTACCTATGGTTCTGATGTAAAACCATGACTTGAGATCAAGTTGATTTTCCCATATACTTCTTTCACTTACTTTTATTCTCAAATTCCACTTTTTCCATCTTTCCTGCAAAAATCAGCCTGTTGCTGTTAGATCGGTTACTCTTTTCCAACAGAAGAGAGTGCACTTGGTGAAGTAACCATTCATTGTTAAAGAGTGATATTTTTTACCACTTTATCAAAACTAACAGGAATGAAAAAACAACTACCCTTTTTAAGCTATTGGGCATATACTGCTGACTATGCCCTACCTGGCTATTCATTATGCCAGTATTCCAGGAAAACGTCTCCTTTGACAACTTTTCATACCTTGTTTAATGACATGAAACTCATGTTCAGAACCGTTACCCCTTCAACCTGTTTGTTGCTATCCGAATGCTGTACACCTGGGGAGGAGGCTAAAGTATGAACGATGAATGTTTAATCCGGTCAGCTTTTGCCCAAAACACGAAGAAGGGCTGCGAGCTTTTGTTTCGAAGATATTATGTCAACCTATGTAATCATACCTTGCGGTTTGTACACTCCAGAGAGGTCGCAGAAGATATAGTTGCTGAGGTGTTTGCTGCTTTTATACAAAATAGGACATTCGAGCAGATCACCTATTCCTATCGTGCGTATCTCTATAAGTCTGTACGGCATCGTGCCTATAACTACCTCAAATGGAATCTAAATCGGACAGCTCCACTGGAGGGTATCAACATGCAGGCAGTAGCTTCTGCCTATAATCCCTTTGAAACATTGCATTTCAATGAACTATATGCACAGGTGGAACAGGTAGTAGAGCAACTTCCTGCACAATGTCGACGGGCCTATGTACTCAAACGTGTAGAAGGCAAAAGCCTCGAAGAAATTGCTACAGAACTAGAAATTACTTCAAAGTCGGTAGAAGCATTGATTACAAGGGCACTATCCCGACTTCGCAGTAAGCTTAAAAATCACTGTCTGATGTAGAAATACTATAGCTTGATACAAAATAGTAAAACAGGACATGGGGATTCTCTCCCCAGAATTGTCATATCTGTTACAAACTCCACTTCCAATTCTATGTTTAGCAAGAAAAACATACAAGTGCAAGCTGAGTACGATACTTTGCAAATAGCGTCCCATACAAAAGTAGCCTTTCCAGCTACTTTTGACACTATCAAAGAAATACTCTTTCAGGAAGTGCTTCTAAAACAAGTACCTGTAATCGATTAAAAACCATACATCAGAACTGTTCAATTATGTCACTGTTTAAAAAACGAATGCTTTGGCGACTCCCCACAGGAAGGTTTAGCTGGCTTTGGGCAATGGAATTTGTACTGATAGGTGTATTGGTTTTTATCATTCTGGCTTCCGTCTATCTATGGTTCTAATGTAAAACCATAATTTTGACACTGAGTTGATGCTACTCTTACTAATTATCCTGCTCTGTACCCAATTTCTGATTTACTCATCTTCCTTTCTGCACAGAATAAGCCTATCGCTTTTCCACTGAGTAACTTTCTTCTTCCAGAAGAGAAGCTTACTTGGTGAGCCAACCATTCATTGTTAAAGAGTGCAGTTTGTTTACCACTTTATCTATTTAACAAGAATGAAAAAAAGAATACTCATTTTTAGTCAGTTGGTATTTGCAATCTGCTATACCTCACCTGGCTATGCATTACCCGTACACATCCCGTCTTTAACGGATGTCGGGATAAAACTAAAAGCAGATATCCCTGTTTCGGGTACTGTTCGCTCAGAAGATGGCGCACCTATGCCAGGAGTTAGTGTACTTATCAAAGGAACTACCAATGGCACTACCACTGATAAAGATGGCAAGTACCAAATTTCAGTACCAGAAGGGGCTACATTGATCTTCAGCTTTGTAGGATATCTATCACTGGAAAGAACTACAGATAAGCTTTCCATTATTGACATACAACTAGAGCCTGATATCCAGACACTTGAACAAGTTGTAGTTGTAGGATACGGTACTCAGCAAAAGAAAGATCTGGTTGGCTCTGTTGCTGTAGCAGGCCGCAAAGAATTTGGAGATGTCAATGTAAGTACGGTGAACCAGCTTATCCAGGGAAAAATTGCGGGTGTTCAGGTTGTCAATAACAGTGGTGTACCAGGATCTGGTACCAATATAGTTATCAGAGGTACTGGTTCTTTCTCAAGTGTTGCCCCTCTATATGTTATTGATGGTATTCAGAGTGACGCCGGAACATTCAACTCATTGAGTCCTTATGATATTGAGAGTATTACTGTACTTAAGGACGCTTCATCTGTGGCTATATATGGAGCACAGGGAGCCAATGGTGTAGTACAGGTAACTACCAAACGAGCCAAAAGTGGTGCCCTGCGGATTGCTTATGACGGCTATTATGGTATTTCACAAGCCTGGAAGAAACTAGATCTGCTTAATGCCAGTCAATACATAGATCTGGTAAAAGACATTGCTGCGGTTCAAAACACAAAAATTCCGGATAAACTGAATACACCGGATGTATTGGTAGACCGCACCGACTGGCAGGACGTTATTTTCCAGACAGCAAAATTACAGGAGCATCACCTGAGTTTGTCTGGAGGAACTGATAAAGTGTTATACACCATAGCAGCAGGATACACCAATCAGGAGAGTATTGAGGTGGGGTATAACTTCAAGCGACTGAATCTATTAATAAATCTGGAAGAAAATATAGGAAAGCATATCCGTTTGGGGCAAAGCCTGAATATGCGTTATACACTACGTACTGGCACCACTCCAGACTTCACAGCTGCCTTGCGTATGCCTCCCTATGCACCTGTCTACGATCCAACCAATCTCGGAGGGTATTCAAGGGTAACAACCATCAATGACCTTAACGACTCTTTCAATCCATTAACAAATGTATTTCTACGTGATAAAAAGGATAGAAGCTGGCTCAATTATGCTCAGTTCTTTGGCGAAATCGACATTTTAAACGGATTAAAGTTTCGTTCTCAGGCATCGCTCAATATTGGATATGGCAGTGGGTATGATTTCATCCAGGCCAATAAGAACGGTAATCTAACCAATCCAGATGGGATTATTGAAGGATATGGATGGAGTTTGTTTCCATTACTGGAAAATATTTTGAGCTATAACAAGCACTGGGGTAAACATATGGTGTCTGCTACGCTAGGAAATTCATATCGTGATCCTGGCGCTGCTCGTTCTGTTAGCTTGTCAGGAAGTGGGTTTAACAACTATGATATTACCCAGATTGGCGTAGTAAGTAAAGCGAACCTGAACCCTGCCGGAGGAACAGCCGCAGGAGCAGCCACTTCCGCTCTGATATCTTATTTTGGTCGGGTCAATTATTCTTTCCGCGACCGATATCTGCTCTCTTTCACCTTGCGTAGGGATGGAGTATCTGTATTTGGACCCAGCAAACGTTTTGGCAATTTCCCATCGGTGGGCTTAGGCTGGAAAGTCAATGAGGAACCGTTTATGAGTGGTCTTACTTCTGTGTCGTCCTTGAAGCTTCGGGCTAGTTGGGGCAAAACAGGCAATGCCAGTATTCCACCGTTTTCGTATGAGCCACTCGTCTTTAAAGGGGTCGCCAATAACATTGTCTATTCGCTTGGACCTGACAAGATTTATGTAAGGGGCGCAACTATTGGCGCTGCCTCCAATCCTAACTTAGGCTGGGAAGAAACTACTCAAACTGATGTGGGAATAGATCTTGGGCTGTGGGAAGATCGATTAAATCTGACCGTGGATTATTATAATCGGCAGAATGATGGCTTGCTGGTGAATGTAAATATTCCTCCTTCTACAGGTGTAGGAGGCACCGGGTACATTCCGACTGCTATCCTCACCAATGCCGCCTCAGCATATAACCGAGGTCTGGAAGTAAGTGCTACCTACAATGGACAAGTGGGCCCGCTGCAGTTTAGTATTAGCGCAAATGGAGCCTATAACAAAAACCAGGTAACGACACTTGGTACTCAGAATGCTGTACCAATCACTGGGGGTGGTTATGCTGGCGTGTCTGCCATGACCCGCACAGAGCCCGGACATCCGATCGGAGCCTTTTACGGGTACAAGACTGATCATGTAGCTATCAGCCAGGCCGATGTGGATGCCTACAATAAACTGGCACAGGAACGTTCAGGAGGAAAAAGCACTGTCTACCAGGCTAATCTCAAACCAGGCGATATTATCTTCCAGGATCTGAACAATGATGGAGTGGTAAACGAAAAAGATCAGACGTTTCTAGGCAGCCCCATTCCGAAATGGAACTATGGAGCGAATGTAAACCTGTCATATCATTCCTTTGATCTGATGGTTTCTTTACAGGGAATTGGTGGTGTTCAGACTGTGAATGCACTCCGGTATTGGACAGAAGGCACTACCCGTCCTTTTAACTCCAGCACAGCTGTATTGGATCGCTGGCGCAAAGAAGGAGATATTACCTCCATACCCAGAGCAGGCCAAAATGCCAACAGCAATCTGAACCTGCGTCCTTCAGACCGCTTTGTAGAGGATGGATCTTACCTGCGCGTGCGAAATGTAACACTGGGGTACGGAGTCCCATCGGCTGTATTGCATCGTTGGATGGGTAATGCTGTTTCCAGTATACGTATGTATGTAACAGCCCAGAACCTGTTTACTATAACCAAATACAGTGGATATGATCCGGAAGTCAGTGGACAATCGTTCCTGTTTGCACGTGGCATCGATCAGGGGCAGTATCCTCAACCACGTACGTTTCTGGTAGGCTTGCAACTCGGTTTTTAATGAATGTACTTTCAATTCGATTAATCTGTTTTGACTTTCCACCTATGAAAAAAATAACCTTATCCCTACTAGCAGCTGGACTTTTACTGGCTAGTAGCTGCTCAAATGATGCGCTTGATATAAAAAATCAAAATGCCTATAGTGATGCTACCTATTTTAAAACAGCTACTCAATTCAACGAAGCTGTTATTGCAACTTATTCTGTATTCCTGCATCAGGGCATGTATTCCCGTGACTGGTATTTTCTATTTGACTTACTGGGTAACGATGCTGAGCGGGATGCCCCGTTACTGGGGGATCTCTTACAATTGCACGATTATAGCTATGGTACTACCCAACAACAGATAACCAGCTTGTGGGGGTCACTCTACCGCATGATCTATCGTGCTAATCTGGTAATTGACAAAGCCGGACAATGGTCGCCAGAGCTTCCAGAAGAGATAACTAAAAAGAATCAGTACCTCGCGGAAGCTCACTTTCTGAAAGGGTTTGCCGAGTTTCAGCTAGTTGCATTATGGGGACGAGTACCACTCAGACCAGATTACTTTAGTTCAACAGCTTATGCGGCTCCGCGAGCCACGATTGCCGAGGGTTGGGAAGCTGTGGAAGCAGACCTGAAGGCAGCTATTGAAGGTTTGCCTGTAACGTATGCCAGTGCAGACCTGGGTCGTGCCACACAAGGTGCTGCCATTGCCTTGCTTGGCAAGGCCTATCTGTATCAGAAAAAATATGCTCTTGCTTCTACTGAGCTGGAAAAACTTACCAAGCCGCCTTTTGCGTATGCGTTAAATCCGAATTTTGACAATCAGTTTTCTGAAAGCAATGGCACGAGTCCCGAAACGGTTTTTGATATACCTCATAAATGGGTAGATGCTGCGACTGGACAACAAACCTATTATTTTGGTGGACAGGAAGCATGGGGTGGACTTGCCACCCACTCAGGTCGTGCACAAGAGTATGGATGGAACGATTGGCGAAATGTATTTATTTCCAACGCTGCCGTGCAGGCGTTTACCTATTTGGACGAAGAGGGAGAATCCTATACAGACCCTCGTGCGAAATTGACTTTTTATGGAGATGCTGCCAGTGGTGGCGATACAGATTTCTGTCAGACATGTCCTGCCAGCAAGATAACTCCACTGCCTTCCTATGCAGCCAACTCGCCCAATGGCGGACCATTCCCCTACCCGTTTGAAGCAGCAGGATACCGGTGGCGTAAATATGAAAATTACGAAGTGGTAGAACAGTTTGGAGGTCCACAAAGTAATATCAATTCTCAGGTAATTCGCTTTGCCGATGTCCTGTTGTTACTGGCAGAGTCCTACATCCAGCAATCCAATATGGAAGCGGCACTACCACTGATCAACCAGGTGCGTGTTCGTGTGAATGCTTTTCCTTATACACAACTGGGTAACCAAACCGAAGCGATGAAGCTGCTGATGCGTGAAAGACAACTGGAATTATGTGGTGAACAATCCCGCTGGTTTGATCTGAATCGCTGGGGTATTGCCAAACAGACTATCAATCCTGAAAAACAGGCAGCTATTGGCTCACAACCGTTAACAGACAAGTACTTACTGTTACCAATTCCCGAAGCTGAGAAATTAACTAATTCGGCTGTCGCAAGTGACATTGCGGACGATTGGAATTAAGAAAAGGGGGTTAAAGGGTATGTAGCTGGTCGTGTATCAGTTGCATATCCTTTTGTTTTTTACATGGACAAAAAGTGTTCATACCCACTACTACTGATAGGATATATGAGTTTGATCCTTTTCTAGATCCTTTTTCATACTACTTCAACAAAGTACTTCACAATTCTTTGTGTAGTTTACTGACTTATGAATAAAAATATAACATTTATAGTAACCCTGTTATATAGTTGTGCTCTCTTTGCACAGAAAACGCCTCTTCCCAAAAACGAAATACATTTTAAAGCCAGTTGGATTGCCCCTCCCAAGGTTTCTTTGACCACCTATGGCGTTTACCATTTCAGAAAAAGAGTAGACTTAGCATCAAAACCGGAGTCATTTACTATCCGGATTTCGGCAGATAACCGTTATCTGTTGTATGTAAACGGAGTATCTGTACTTTCTGGTCCCCAACGCTCTGACCTCACTCACTGGAGGTATGATACAATGGATATTGCATCGTATCTTCATAAAGGCAGTAATAGTATTGCCATTCAGGTATGGAATCAGGGAGAAGGGATGGCATGGGCACAACTGTCATTGCAGACAGGCTTGTGGGTAGAAGGTATTGGAGCAGCCTCGATTATCAATACGGACACGACCTGGAAAGTAATTAAGAACCAAGCCTATAGCCCCCTTATCAGCACATTACATATTACCGGGCCATTCGATCACATTACATCTGAAAAATATCCGTGGGGCTGGCAAGATCCAGACTATGCCGATGATACATGGATGTACGCCATTGAAACAGAAAAAGCGATTTCTGTTCATCACGCTAGCGCATCAGAAAGGCAGTTGTTGCCACGTAACATTCCAATTATGGAAGAAAAACAACAGATTTTTGCTCATATCAGAAGAGCCGAGGGAATAGCAGTAGACGACAGATTTTTAAGAGGTAATCATCCATTATATCTATCTTCCCAACAAAAAGGTACACTCCTGATTGATCAGGGTGTACTGACAACAGCTTATCCGCAGTTAGTGGTAAGTGGAGGAAAAGGGTGTACGATAACCGTTACCTATTCAGAAGCATTGTATTCTGATACAAATGGTGTAAAAGGAAATCGTAATGAAATAGAAGGAAAGCATAGCAAGGGAGACAAAGATGTATTTATACTGGATGGAGGAGATAAAAGACTTTTTTGTCCATTGTATTACCGCACATTTCGGTATGTAGAACTCAAGATAGAAAATGCTCAGTTTCCATTAACCATTCATACGTATAACAGTCGTTTCACAGCCTATCCTTTTATGGAGAAGGCAAGTTTTACTTCCAGTGATACGAACCTACATACTATATGGGAAGTTGGTTGGCGTACAAGCCGCTTATGTGCATTTGAAACCTATATGGATTGCCCCTACTATGAGCAATTGCAATATATTGGAGATACACGTATTCAGGCACTGATTTCATTGTATGTTTCAGGAGATGACAGACTGATGAAAAATGCGCTTGAGCAGTTTGATCAGTCACGTATTCCAGAAGGGCTTACCCAAAGCCGCTACCCTTCTGGTAAGAAACAGATTATTCCTCCATTTTCTCTTTTCTGGATTGCTATGCTGCATGATTACTGGATGCTAGGCAGTGATCCGGATTATGTAAAGCGTTTTTTACCCGCAGTTGAGGAAATTATACAATGGCATAGCAGGTATATAAACCAGCAACAAATGCTAACTCAAATGCCCTACTGGAACTTTGTGGACTGGCCTAAAGAGTGGCCCTGGAAAGGAGACGAAAATATAAGTGGAATACCTTCCGGAGCCTTGGAAGGGAATTCTGCAATTTTAACCTTACAGTATGTTTATGCTCTGCAAAAGGCAAGGGACTTGTATTATGCTTTTGGTAAGGTTGAAGAAGCAAAAAGACTTGATCAGCTCGAACAAAAGATAAGAATCACTACCTATAAAACATGTTGGGATCAGACAAAAGGAATGATGGCGGACACACCTGAAAAAACAGTGTTTAGCCAGCATGTGAATGCGTTGGCAGTGCTAACCGGTACTATTCCTAAAAAGGATGAAAAGAAATTACTACTACAGATAGAAAAGGACACCAGCATCATTCAATGTACCCTCTATTACCGCTTTTATTTGATTCAAGCCTTTAAAAAAGCTGGCTTGGGTAACGAATACCTCAGACTACTTACCCCATGGTATCATATGATAGATTTAGGGTTAACCACTTTTGCAGAACGCCCCGAACCTACCCGATCAGACTGTCATGGGTGGAGTGCCAGCCCTACCTACGATCTGTTAGCCACTGTATGTGGAATTGAGCCTGCACAACCAGGATTTAAGCGTGTACAAATAGCTCCGAATTTTGGTCATTTATCATGGATTAAGGCAAGCATGCCTCATCCTACAGGCAAGATTACTCTTCGTCTTGAAAAAAAAGGAAAACAGATCAAAGGAGAAATAGCCTTACCTCAAGGAGTTGAAGGAGAACTGATCTGGAATTCTAAAACACTGACATTAAAAGGAGGCTCACAAAAAATTCAGTTGGATGGAAACTAACCCTAATCAGATATACATGCTCTGTTTTCAGTTAATCAACAATAGAGTGTAACTTAGCCTATTTCCAATGTATAAATTGTATTGTAGAAAAGCTTGCAGATATGTTATCTCCTGAGGAAGTTTTGTAAAATAAAATTGCCCAGAATAAACTTCCATTGGAAGATGGGATTCAGTGGTATGATTGCCTGGATGAGGAGCAACAGAAAAAAGCTATGTATCATATGATGTTTTATCTGTCTCAATCAGGTCCTACACCTGAAACGATAGTACAGGGAATTGAAGAGGCACCTATAAAGAAAACGATGACTCCAGTAGTCATTTTTCAAAAAAATAATCTTTCTCTGGCATTTCAGAAGATAAGCAAACTTCCTGCTACAGAATATCGCAAATCATTTATTGTAATGCTGAGTATATTTAAGGCTTCCGATACACTTCGTCGGGAAAAGTGGTGCAAAGGAGAGTGTTCTCATGAATGGCATCATCTGGATGACGAATAGTGTGTTGTGTCTATCATCAGATATATAAGAAATCGCCCTATGAAAGGAGTTTATCCATGCAGATAGGGCGATTAGTTATTTAGTATTATGAGGTTCTATTATAAGGCTTTATTCAGTGCCTGCTCAATTTCTGGTTTAGTGATCCCACCGGATTGTCTCCATACAGGCTTGTTATTTTTATATAAGATTAGAGTAGGTACAGACTCAATTTGAAGCTGGCTTGCCAGTTGACGGTTGTCATATAATTCAATCTTAACAAGTTTCAAGGTAGACGCATGCTCATTGGCAACTGTATCTACCACAGGCGCCAGCTTTTTACAACCTCCACAATATTTAGAGCCAATTTCAACCAGTACTAGTTCATTTGATGCCACCAGTTGGTTATACTCCTGTTGAGCCAGTCCTTTACCTGCTTTTGTTTCTACAGGTTTACCAGCTCCCAACCAATGGGCTATACCTCCTGGCAATTCATATACACTAGAGAAGCCTTGATTACGTAATTGTTTTGCAACCTGACCACTACGTCCATTGTTAATTGAATACACAAAAACGGGTTGTTGTTTATCAAGCAAGCTAACTCCCTTTTTAAAGCCAATGGAATCTGCCACACTCAGGTTTATAGCTCCTTTCAGGTGATTTTCTGAAAATTCAGCAGGTGTACGGACATCCAGAATCTGAGGATGTGTTGTAGTACGTAGCTTTTGCTCGAAGGCATCCAGTGTGAGTTGTTCAGGTTTATTGCCTGACTGTGCATGTAGTGGCGTTCCAAACGGCAACAGAACTGCTACAAAAAGAAGAAGTAGGATTTGTTTCATACGAAGTACAGATAAAAATGTGAATCAATAAGCCATACAATTCAACCAAATGAGTAGAATAAACTCTAGTTGAGTTTGAGCTTTCTAATTTGTTTTGGGTGTTTGATAAAACTTTAGCAATTATTGACAGGCTTTATAGAATACCTCGTCTGATCAATAACTGCCTATGCCCCAGGAATCAGGAGCATCTAATTAAGTTGGTGGGCATTAATTAGAGGATAAGCAAATGTAAAAGGTGATTAGTGTATTTGCAAGTATTTCCTACTAAATTTATAGAGATAAATATTTTTTTGAGAGAGATGAGGGATAATTTATATGACTCTAAAAAGTACAGAATTTGGTTTTGCAGATTTTGCTTCCTGATAAAAATTCGATCTTATCTCTACATGTATAAATAAGAAAGTAAAGCATTAGCATCAGCTTTATTCGAATATGTTACAGGTTTACCCTTTTTCTTTCATGAATTTGCCTTAAAAAATCATCCCTATCAGTAACATAAAATGTACAGCCTGAATATATAGAGAAATCTAACACATATTCATTCCTATCTTTTTACTATGTATTTAACTGATTATCAAAAATCTATTTTATCCAGATGCTACATTCCAGGATTGGTTTTTGTTGTATTTAAAATCGTACAGATGTACTTTTTTCAACAAAATGCACCATTTGCAGATGATGTAATACTTATTCCTTATGGATTTCTTTGGGTGTGGCAATTGCTGCTGGAGAAGAACTATAAAAGAGCTTTACTGGTGATCGGTGTCTGGGGAGTAGCAGAAACTGCCTTGCACCTTAGTGCTGATGTCAGTATTACAAGCACAGATAGCTGGTCAAGGTCACTTTCATTACTTGTCATATTTCCTTTAGCTATATTGCTCCTGGGATTTATTCGCAACAGGAAACAAATCGGATGGTACTATTTATTTTATCTGACATTTTCATGTCTCACCACCTCAATGAATTATGTTGAATATACATTTACCGATACCTATTTTTTTCGAGAATATCTGGGATGGATGATTTTTAAAGTTGAGCAGCAAAACAATGTTTCTATGCAGGTTAGTATTCTTGGTTTCCTCCTCACATTTCTTCTGCCCTATCTTTATCATCTGTTATTGTTTACTTTTGAAAACTGGCTCGTTTCAGAAAACAAGAAAAATCTTTTGATATTTTTGAATATCAGTACTAAAAGTATCTCAAGGCGGGCTTTTGCGCTTGGTTTTGGAATAACCTATTTATGTGTATGTGGGAATCTGTTTTTCATAGGTAAAACTTTATCTCTGATCCTACAGCATAATGTACCATATTCTCCTGCTTATAAGTGGATTTTTATTCCATATTCGGTTCTTCTCTTTTTACCTCTGATATACGTCTGCCGCAACATTCTTATACAACGGTTAGTAACTCTTCATAAAAAGATAAGCTGGACATGTATAGTTTCTTTTATACCTGTTGTGAATCTGATTCCTTTTCTGGTACTAACCTTCTCTAAAGAAAAGACAGACGAAGAGTCAGCTTATACTTACCGAACGATGATGAACGATTGGCATAGTAATACCAATCAGTTACTAATCTGGCTTATTGTTGGGGGGAATATCTTATATACGTTGTATCATTTATTGGTTTTGTTTAAAGGGCATGGTGCTAGCTCTCAGATAGAATCTATTATGGTGATTGTCTTACTTGTTCAAAGTTTTCTGCTTTTATATTTTGCCTCTTCTCCTCAGGGATTTTATTGGCTGATGGGTCTTATTTCAATCAAATTTATATGGATGTTGATAGCTTTGATTTTTGATTCCTCTAACTATGGGAAAGGTGCAGCGATAATGGGAATAGTACAATGTATGTTGATGGTAGGTGTACTCATTATTTATCAACAGCTATTTCATCCCACTCTGGTATTTACAGAAGAAGCTGCGGAACCAAGGACTGAGGAACACTATTTACCAAGCTAAAATGGTAGATCAAAATCTGTCTCACAGTTAGGGAGCCAATGACGGACTTGTTCCTGCATATACTCGCTTCCTGGATTGTCATGTAGCTGAATAGTTTTCAATTTTGAGAGAAAGCAAATTTCTTCAGGCAAACTGGTTAGTTGGTTATGCTGTATTCTTAATTCTTCCAGATTATGCAGATCCCCAATACTTTTAGGAATACTGGCTAGTTGATTATTATCAATACTTAACAAACGGAGTTTAGATAAGTTTCCTATTTCATCAGGGAGGCTCTGTAGGTTGTTAGTAGAGAGTTTGAAGTTTTCTAAGCTGGATAAACGGTCTATGTGATAAGGCAATTTCTGTAATTGATTATTATGTAGCTCAAATGTGACAAGATTTTTCAATTGTACAATTTCCGAAGGCAATTCTTTTAAACTATTGTAATCCAATAATAATACTTTTAACTCTTCCAATTGACCAATGGCCTCAGGCAAATGTTCTATATGATTGGATCTTGCCCATAAAAATTCCAGTTGTCTCAAATTGCCAATTGCAGAGGGAAGACTAGTTAAATGAGTATGGTGAATATAAAGCTTCTTTAAGTTTGCAATCTGCCCGATTTCACTGGGAATATGTAACGTTTTTCTGTTAGATAATGACAAGCTGGTTAAATGAGCCAAATAGTGGATCTGAGGTGGTATAGCTGGTTGACCATCTACAGAAATTGTTAATGAATCATTTGCAAACAAATATACCAACATGCTAACAAGAGACATTTTCTTTTTTTTCTGATTGGTAGACCACTGATAGAGTATTTTTATATCCTCAGTAAATTCTTCAATATCGATTTGTAACGATTTCACGATTTCTAAACCGAGAAAAATATTCTCTATTTGTCCTGTTTGTAATAACCGAAACACATTTTTCTTTTCTTGTATAGTAGATAACATCCTATGTGTATTAAAAAATGGAAAAGTACAATTCTTTCTTGCAGAATACAAGTTTCAGTAAGTTAGTTATATCAATATACAACTGTTTAGAGTATATCCTTGAAAACAAGTATGTGTGTTTATGGCAGAACTAACACAAATACTTGTGGTGTCTTGAAAAAAGTTATAGCTTTTAGACAATTTAACCATTTAATCTAATTTGCATGAAACAAACTATTACTAACACATGGGAGTATTTGATTTCTTTAAAAATAAAAAAGATAAACCTGAGAACAACCAGCCAGATCTGCAACTACAGGCTGAAATAGATAGGTTTGAAAATGAGATATTTGCTACAACTGCACGATATATCTCACAACCAGGAGTGCAGGTTAACATTCGGGCACGCCATAAAGAAACAAATGAAGTGATTCCGTTTGCAGTCGGCTTTCCGGAACAATTTAATGAATGGCGAACCGTACAATCACTGGCAGACAGACGAGGTATTATTTATAGATTACTGGACTCACAGATAGGTAATCAATTAGTTTTATGGCAAGTGATGGAAAGATTCAATGATGATAGATACTCTGAACGAGCCTTACAGATTGCCACAGAACACAAGCAAGAGGCTGATGAACAAGACCCGGATTTCTGGAATGCATTGGCACGAACAAATTTTATCTTAACCCGTTACGAAGAGGCAGAACGTAATTGCCAGAAAGCGCTTGAACTGGATAGCACCTCTATCAGAAGCAAACGCATCTTGGCTGATACACTGCATGTGATGGGCAAACACGACAAAGCACACGAGTTGTATCAGGAAATTTTAGCAGAAAAGCTTCCCAAAAACCAACCAGCAAACTTACCACTACAGGATCTGCTTGGTTTTGATGGAGATATTGTCAACTCCCCCATCTATGCAATTGGCTGGCTGAAAAGCGATGAAAATGTAACGCCAGGGGTTTGGGATTGGGCTGTAGAAGAATTTTACTATAGTCCACATTTTCGAACTGAGCATGCATTTTACTTGATTCAAAACAAGGAAGTAATGAAAGGGTTTGCCAAGTTGTTGCACGTAAGCAAAGAAATGCCCTGGTTCAAAGATGCAGTTGTAAACAGCTATCACATCATTGAACAGTTGGGTTTGAGTGATAAAATGGAAGATGAAAGAACCCGATTGAAAGGAATAATGGATATACAGAACTGGAACTAAGCCGTAACTTGTTCCGTAACTTTTTCAGAAATAGGGGTTTTAGAGAAAACAATCTTTTACGTTTTCCCTCTCTATCCTTCTAAAAGTATTACTCCTTGTTCCTGTACTTCCCCTTCCTGTCCTCCTGAAAGAAACCCATGGCAAGACCGACGGCCTCTCCGACTAGAGATGATTTTTTCTCTCAGAAAGAAATATGGCTCTATTTGTCACAAGTTTCTTTCAGAAGGACAAAAAATAAATAGGAGAAAAACAAATCAGCTTAAGTTGATAGTTTAGGGTGTATATAAAAAGGATCTGATTTTATCCTTATTTTTATTTCTCATCCTTTGGAAAAAAATATTCCTAAGGATGAGGAGTAGATGTTGCCATTATATTTGGATTAAGACGAATAATTGAATCTACTTTCAGAATTATAACTCACCAATAATTTGTTATTTGTCGATTCTCATGCCTATAAACCGGTTGGGTGGCCCTTGTACTTGTTCAGTTTGAAGATAGATTGTAGTGGCAGATAAATTCATAATGATTGAGGCAAATCCCCGCCCATAGATAGCATCAAATGCTTCTGCAAATGTCAGTATCTGATTATCCACATCCTCATAATGAGAAATTACGTAACACAAATCTTTCTCTTTGAAGCCAAGCAACTCCTGAATATCTTCGGGATAGGTAAACTCTTTTTCGATCTTATGCAGGTATTTCATCTGTACTACATTCTCCCATGTATGGTTAAATCTTCTTATAAAAGATGCCCTTCGTTTGGGAGTTGACAACTCAAGAAGACTTCGTTCTCTTCTTTCTTTGATAACAAAATTAGCTATAAACTGTCTGATGATTGTTTCTGGATTTGGCATGACCTTATTGTATGATCGTATGTTATCTTTTTATGGGTTGCCATTGAGACTGGCTGGGAAATACTACTGTTTCGTTTTACTCCCCTGTCCACCAATTGTGTACAATGTATTTTGATCCCAGATCAAAAAGATAAACATTGTCATACCAGTCTTTCCGCATCAGCAAACATCCTTTGATGGCATTTGGATCAAAATCTTTGACAAAGTGTTGAATCTCCACAATTTTGCCAGCAACCTCTGCCAGAGGTACAGGAATACAGCTTCCATAGAAAGAACTATTGAAAAAAGTAGCATTTTGGAGTAAGGCTAGATTATTCTGTTCAACTTGACCATTACTTATCCAGGCGATATACGATATCCAAAAGTCTGTAACGTCTTTGTACTGGATAGATGTTCCTGAATAAATATCTGTTTGCTGATTGTTATATATACCTATTACTTCGATGTGAGGAACTATTGGAGGGATTGTTAGATCAAACTGATCAATTCTTTCCTTTATCATCAATGGCTCTGTTGTTCGGCCAAGAAGTTCAATAGCTTCTGACTCTGTAGGAGTTAATGTTTCCAGATAATACCAGTAATTACTGGATAGCTTAAAGAAATCTTCTATAAGCACTACAATTTGTGGATACTCTCTATTGACAAATGGCTTCCAGGTAGTACACTGGATTTCTATTTCCATAACATACTGACGATTCGTTATCACATATTCATACTGAACCTTTGCCTCACTGATTATCTGTTTTGAGTTATAGGGAAGTTGATAATCATGTGTAACCAGGTAAGTCTGTAATTCGCTTTCCAGAAAAGGTACATGTCCAGTCGGATTGCCTGGAAGTTTACTGTAGGCACTGATGGTCCATTTCATAAATGATGTAGAAGCTATTGAGAGTAGATTTAGTGAATGTAGCAACCAAAATTAAGCATAAGCGATTTGTCCTGTCCCTGAATACATAAAAACCGCTGCTCATAACTAATGTAATACTCATGTGTAGTAGCCTGCCAGTCTTCAACAATATGAATAATCTGATTCTGAACCTTTTCGATGATCTGATGTAAATTATCCATATGATACTTGCTTTGAAAAAGAGTTGGTGCCTGATTACATATAATTAGATGGTCCAGACACGATTGAAAGTTTTCAATGATTCGTTTAGATACAGATGAAACAGGGGTTCTTGTCTCATTAATGTATTCAAAGTGACGTCGATTTTCTTGCTCGTTATTTCCTCCCAAATGCTTAGGGAGTACAAAATATTCTCTTTCATCCAGATTTCGGTCCAAGGTTAATGTTACATAAATCAACGCCGGATTATACCCATCCGATAGTACCATAAAGAAATCGGTTAACATTTCAACAGAGTTCTTCATCAGCAGGCATTCTACATGTTTTTCATTCATAGTTTTTATAGTTGTATTTTGTATGCAATACATATGTTTTTGAAACGGAGTGTAAGAAGTTAGTCAAACCTTATTTCCTAAATCCGTTTCAAAACAAATCGCCTACTGTGCAATGTTTCTGCGCAGTAGGCGATTTGTTTTCTGGAATAAAAAGTAGTTCCTGGTATCTATGAAACTCCAGGCAAGATTTGCCAGCCGTCTTCCTGTGTTGGGGTTATGTTTACATTGGGATGAAGCAGGATTAGTCAAACATCAGCATTATTCTATTATAATTTTTTGAGAATTATTAAACCATACGTTTTATCAGCTTATTTTTCATATAAGTGCGAATAGGAATATCCAGCAGAATCATAATGAGATAAGCCCATACAATTAGTAGCACAGTCCCCACCATAGCAATAAGTATCATCTGATCAAGTGTAGGCTTTTTAGCTTCTACATAACTCAGAAATATCCATAGAAAAGGGTAGTGAGTCATATACAAGGGATAGGAGATTTTGCCTGCAAAATTACAGACTTTGGTAAGAGCATTAGATAAATGGGCACCGGCTCCTAATGAGACCAGAAAAGGAAAATAAAACAGCACAATCAGAGGGTCTACAGCCCAGTTGACACTCTTCACAAAGGGTGCCAAAAAGCTAAGCATCAGCAATATCCCTACTGGAATAAGTCCGAAACGGGACTGAATTATCCATTTAGAACGATACACCAGAATCCCTATGATAAAGGAATAAGAAACCCGGATGGCCCCACCTAAAAAAGTATCTCCACTCCAACCTACAATCAAAGAACCGGATACATAGGATTCATAGATAATAGCCACTGCTGAAATAAGTGCTAAAGCCCAGATTATTTTGTTAGGTAGTCTGACAAGAATAAAGGCATATACTATATTGGCAACATATTCCCAAAACAATGACCAGGAGGGTGGATTGAGATGAAACAAATTAAAATACCGTTCTCCAACAATTGGATAAGGAATCATTAAGCAAGAGGTAACAAACAGCAGCACTGATTGGCTTGTGTATTTATCAAACAAGTTGCTGAATGGATCAAATATAAACCCAAGTAGTCCAATAACTGAACCAATGATTACCAGAGGGTGTAAGCGAATAAGTCGTAACGTAAAGAATGCCGAAATGCCTATTTGTGGTAGTTTCTGATCATAGGCATAGGCAATCACAAAACCTGACAAACAAAAAAAGAAGTCAACGGCCAGATAGGCATGAGCAATAAAGTTCTTACTCGGATCTGGAAATATTATTTCCATAAAATGAAAGATAACCACTGCGATTGCTGCTATTCCTCTGAGGCCATCCAAAATGGCAAAATGCTGCGTGGTTTTTAAAAGAGAGGGTTCGGCTTCTGATTGATACATTACTATTCACTAAATGAGAACGCATAATACGTATTTGTTTCTGTCTACACACTCAAAATATAGAAAACATTTACCTTTGCCGCTTGAAGATGAGACCTAAGTTATTTTAAAAAGACGAAAAAGGCTGAAAAACAGATAGTATTGCAGGAATAAAAAGAATCTATGAAAAAAGACTATAAAGCACTTTTTCTCAAGTGGGGACCTGCAAATCTCATTCTGCTGGTTGTTTCTTGCTGCAGGAATAGGTGTCTTTCTGCGTTATATGCAAATTGGATATCTTCAATCCATAGCAGTTCCGCTGAGTTTCCAATACCCGTACTGGTTGCATGCTCATTCCCATGTGATGTTTCTTGGCTGGATTTTTAATATGGTATTTTCCTTTCAATCGACTAAGTTTGGATAGTAGAGTCATGGGGAGTTTTTTGTTTGTTTAGCCACTACAAATTTCTCCTTTTTGACTCTATTTTTTTATCCCTTACTTAAATTGTCTAGTAGTATAAATTAGTCCATAAAATCTACACATAATGCCTTTTGTGTTTTTAGATATTACTTACTATTTCTGTTCAGGTATTAAGAAAAACTTAATCAGTTGCATATAATGCTTTGTATTTAATCATATCCTATTGCTTATTTTCATTTGGAGAATATACTTAGGAGAATATGACTACTTTCTTCAATACAATCTCCACACTTATCCTATATATTAATTGAAGCTGTTTAAACAAATTATAAAGCAGCGAAACAGATTTTGGGGCGGGCCAAGATATTTACTTATAGGCCAATCGCAACATAGCCAGCGGCTATGGGCCGAAAAATAGGCGAAGGCTTAGCCCAAAAGATGTATTTGTAGCCTTTACTAATTTGTTTAAACAGCTTCATTATTAAAATCTACAGTTGACTCTATTCATTTAAAATCTTTGGAGGGTTGGTCTAACTATAAAATAATGTCCGAAAATAGACGTTTTTTGCACTCAGGAAATGAAATAATGATTAATGGATGGCAACTTTAAAAATAATTCTTCTTTCTGGCTAGGGTCTTTCTGCTGTGATGGATATTAAGTAAAGAGACAGATGTCAGGTGAGTCGGAGGATGCATGGAAATCTGGGCAGGAAAAGTCTGCTTTTAGTCTCCAGATACAATAAAGCATTGATAATCAGAGTTTTTATTTGCAATTTGTGTTAAAGACATAAACCCGTTTGCTTGTACGCTGACAGGTCAATAACACGATTGCACATTGATAAACGGAACCAATCCTCCCGGACGAATTAAAAAACTCCTGCAAATTCACTTTTTTAACCTTTATTTCCATGAAACTACGATTCTCTGTATCCAAATGTAGCCATTGTGCCACCTCTTTTCTGTCCGGTACGTTTAGTCAGAACGGATGGTTTTTTATGATTGTTTTTCTAGGTATGTCACTTGTTTTATCTCCTACCTTTGCCCAGCCAACAGTTGAACTGGATACCAGTGTAAGACCTGTTGGGAGCGGTAGGTTGAAAGGAGCAGCGTTTGGTCGATCCGTAGCTACAAAGGATAACACTGTGATTATAGGCCAACCCGGCACCTACGACGGAAGTCAGGAGGTAGTGTATGTATATGGCACAAACAATGGACAGTGGTCACTTACTCAAGTCCTCTCCGTTGACGGTAATGTCTCAGGTATCGGGGGCAGGTCTGATGATTTTGGGTGGTCATTGGCTTTGTCAGGAGACATAATTGTGATTGGTGCTCCTGGAATAACTTTCAGCAGTAATGGACAAGGAGCTGCTTATGTGTATATGCGTAACAACAATAGCTGGACACAAACCGCCAAACTCATACCCAGTGATGCCGCACCGGGAGACGGGTTTGGTCTCTCTGTTGCTACAGATGGAACTAAAATTGTTATTGGTGCCCGGAATGCCGCTTATCTATATACTCGCAATGGAAATGCCTGGACACAGACGACTAAACTTAACACCAATGATCAGCCGGACAGATTTGGCACTTCAGTAGCAATAAATAACCAAACCATCGCGGTTGGAGCAACGGGAATTGATGCTTTGATTTACGAAGGCACCAGTGGAGCCCAGGGAGCCGTCTATCTGTTCAATGCGAATGGCGGTAGTTGGATGCAAACGGCTAAACTCACGGCTACTGATGGGGCAGAGGGAGATGGATTCGGCTGTTCTTTAGCTATGCAAAGCGATCGGTTGGTGATCGGGGCAGCAGGGGCGAACGTAAACGGTAATGCCTACCAGGGAGCTACGTATATATATGCCTTAATGGGTAGCGATTGGACACAAGCCGCCAAGCTCACTGCCGGTGATGGTAAGGACGAAGACCGGTTTGGCAATGCAGTAACGATTGACAACCATACCATAGTAGTTGGAGCTTTCCTGGCGGATTTAACCCAGGAGAATGCGGGGGCGGCCTACGTATACAGTCAGGAAGGCAGCTCCTGGACGCAAACGGCCAAACTGACTTCCATTAATGTTGGCAGAGGGGTAACCTTTGGTAATTCGGTAGCCGTGCTAAATAACCGGGTAGTAGTGGGTGAAAGTGGCTTTGGAAGCTCTCCTGGAAATGCCCAAAACGGAAGAGCTTACATCTTTGATTTGTTGCTTGTAAAACTCACGGTTGCGCTAGATGTGGCAAAAACCAAGCCCGATACAGCAGCCTTCAGCTTAAAGTGGAACTATATTGGCGACGAAACCGGCTTTGTACTGGAAACTATCCTGGGCAGTCAGGCCGGCGCATGGCAAACGATGGACACGCTGGCTGCTAATACCAATGCACTCATGCTTAAGATAAAACGCGGTCAGGCCGATTCACTCCGTTCTTTCCGTTTACGAGCCTTACGTGGTGGGCAGGTAATTGCCAGCAGCAGCGTGGTTACTGCCCATGTACAAGTGGCTGGTCAGCTCAACCTACCTACATTACGCATCAACTGCGGCGGTCCAGCAGTAACTACTGTGAATGGAAAAATAGCACGCAACTACATTGGTGATAGGTATTTTACCAGTGGTAGCCAACCGAGAGCCATTAATGCCGGAGACATTGCTAACACCACCAATGATATTCTCTATCTCACCTTCCGCAGCGGGGAGAATTTCTCTTATAATATCCCGATCAAAAACGGTCAGTATCAGGTCTATCTCAATTTTGCTGAATTGTTCTTTACAGCACCTGGTCAGCGGGTATTCTCGGTCAATTTAGAAGGCGGTGAAACCGAACTGGCAAATCTGGATGTATTTGCTATTGCTGGTGGCTCTAACCGGGCTTTGTCACGCAACTTCCCCGTGACAGTCAACGATGGTGTGCTTACTATTGACTTTATCAGTAGCATCAGTCGCGCAATGATATCAATTATTCAGATTGTTCCCGCAGGCTCTTCGGCCAGGGAAGGAGTAAAAGAACTGGCGCTGGACGAAATTAGTTTTATACTTTATCCTAATCCGTCGGATGGCTCGGTGATGGTGCAATTTTCGCCAAACGGGAATACTGCCTCTGTAGTAGAAATCTATGACCTGAAAGGTAATCTGGTCGAATGGCAGATAGACAGCGAGCAGACAGGACAGCTTGCGATTAACCAGCAACATCGGTTAGCGCCGGGCATCTACGTGGTTAGGGTACAATCGGCGGGCAAAGTACAGCATCAAAAACTAGTTGTTACCCATTGAATGACAGGCAGTAAAGGTCTTAAAAAAACGATACTGCCTGCAAAACTTGTCACTACGATGCCTTTTATTCCCTTTCGGGTAATAAGAGTTAATTTTCAATAGCACAAGTCTCTATTTGCTGTAATATATTGATAATATGACTATTAGATAGCTAGTCCTTAAGAATATATTGACTGTTAATTTGTTTTTAAGGGTTAACTAATTAGGTTATCAGGCACTACAAAATAAAGGTATTATTTTGTAGTGCCTGATAAGTAGCTCCCTGGCTGATTCCGTTTTTAAACATCAACAATATCCCTACTGGAATAAGTCCGAAACGGGACTGAATTATCCATTTAGAACGATACACCAGTATGCCTATGATAAAGGAATAAGAAACACGGATGGCCCCACCTAAAAAAGTATCTCCACTCCAACCTACAATTAAAGAGCCGGACATATAGGATTCATAGACAATAGCTACTGCTGAAAAGACTGTTAAGACCCTGATTATTTTATCAGGTAACCTGACAAGAATAAACGCATATACTATATTGGCAACATACTCCCAAAACAATGACCAGGAGGGTGGATTGAGATGAAACAAATTAAAATACCGTTCTCCGACAATTGGATAAGGAATCATCAGTCAGGATGTAATAAACAACAGTATTGATTGACCTGTGTATTTAGCAAACAAATTACTGAATGGATCAAATACAAAACTAAGTAATCCAATGATCGAACCAATGAGCACCAGAGGGTGTAAACGAATAAGTCGTAACGTAAAGAATGTCGCAATGCCTATTTGTGGTAGTTTCTGATCATAGGCATAAGCAATCACAAAACCTGACAAACAGAAAAAGAAATCAACGGCCAGATAGGCATGAGCAATAAAGTTCTTACTCGGATCTGGAAATATTATTTCCATAAAATGAAAGATAACCACTGCGATTGCTGCTATTCCTCTGAGGCCATCCAAAATGGCAAAATGCTGCGTGGTTTTTAAAGGAGAGGACTCGGCTTCTGATTGATACATCACTATTCACTAAATAAGAACGTATTATACGGATTTGTTCCCATTGTGACAAAGAATTGCAAGGTTAAAGAACAAAGTTGTGTTGTAAAAACTGAATGAAAAAGGAAAGCGCGCAGGTAAGTATCCCACCCTAATACAAGCATAAATTTTCCTTTATCATCCTAAAAGGTGATCTAAATTATTTTTAAAGAGACGAAAAGGCTGAATTTTGTAGCGACTTTAGAATAAAGGCCAAAAATTGGTTAGACTACCTCTAAAAAATATTCAAACGGTCATGAAGCTACAATGTCAGGTTATTCCGCAGCATTGTAGTAATTGGAATAATCTATGCAAAAAGACTATAAAGCACTTTTTCTCAAGTGGGGCCTGCAAATCTCATTCTGCTGGTTGTTGCTTGCTGCAGGAATAGGTGTTTTTCTACGTTACATGCAACTTGGGTTTCTTCAACCCATAACAGTTCCGGAGAATTTCCAATACTCGTTCTGGTTGCATACACATTCCCATGTGATGTTTCTTGGCTGGATTTTTAATATTTTATATGTAACTCTCATTGATGCCTTTGTAGATCAGACAAGAGTGTCCCGTTATCGGAAGTTATTCATAGGGTTTCAGTTAATGGTACTGGGAATGCTTATTAGCTTTCCTGTTCAAGGCTATGGTCCGGTTTCTATTGCCTTCTCCGCCCTGCATATGTTTGGAAGTTATTTGTTTGCTATATGGCTACTCACCGATGCCAAATCATTCAAGGAACATATTTCTTTTTACTGGATACGATGGGGTTTATTTTATATGGTTCTTTCATCAATTGGGCCTTTTTTGCTGGGTATCATTAAAGCTAAGGGATTGGCAGGTACTTATCTTTATAACCTGGCTATCTATTTCTATCTACACTTTCAATACAACGGATGGTTTATCTTTGTTTGTATAGGTTTATTTTTTCGCTGGCTTGAACAAAACAACCTTCCGTTTCGCCGTTCGGATGCCAATCGCTTCTTGATGTTGACCACACTAGCCTGCATTCCAACATTTGCCTTATCTGCCTTGTGGATACAACCACCTATATGGGTGTATCTTGTAGGAGGAGCAGGAGCTATAGTGCAACTTTGGGGAATGGTATATTTTTTTCGCTCGTTATATCCTTTGTTAACTCACTGGCAGCAACAGGGATTTTTCTCTGGTCGAGTATCCTTCCTTTCTGGTGTTTGGATAATCGCTCTGATTGCCTTTATAGTAAAACTCATTTTACAACTTATCTCAGTATTGCCCTCTATGGCTATGCTGGCCTACCAATACAGATCCGTTGTGATTGCCTACTTGCATGTGGTATTTATTGGTGTGGTCAGTTGCTTTCTACTTGGCTATCTGTCAGCTAAAAAACTATTGGAGGGAGTTACAAACTGGTTTTACCGGGGTGTATGGCTATGGATTTCAGGATTTATACTTCATGGGCTGCTGCTTATTCTTCCAATATTTAATACAAAAGCAAATAGTTTTCTCTATCCGGTATTATTTGGAATAAGTTTTTGGATGTGGTTGGGTATAGGCTTGTTAACTTTAGGCATTTTCAGTGTCCGGAAAAGTAGTAATTTGATTTAGCTAAAGCAAAATGTTTACATTTGTCAGCGATCTCCATTATTCCAGAGCTTTTCTACAATCTCTTCTAATGTATATTCAAAGTAATTTCCGTCCTTATTTTTCTGAAGCTGAAATAACTTTTGATTATAGGTTTTAAAATTTAGCTTGAGAAGGTTGTCAAAATATCCACCAGTTGTAGTAGTTCGCAAGTAAAAAATAGCTTTAAAACTATTTTCATTTTCATCTGGCAGTTCAAACTTTGTAAGACGTCTGACAATTTCTGTAAGTTCCTGTTTGGTTAAATCATTTATTTTGTCAGGGTCTGGCAAGCAAATGTCAAATGCCAGATTTTCGGCACCTTCTTCTTCCCACCATTCCCAAAGATTAAATGCTGACATATCCTTTCCAGAAATGAGGTACAGGTTCTCTTCCAGCTTTTTGTATTCAACCGACTGTTCATCACCTGTTTGCTCACAATAATCTGCGTAGTTGATAATAAGCCTGAGAACATGTGAATATCTGTCTTCGGCTATGTTAAATTGTGGTTCGATTTCTTTCCGTAATTCCATTGGGTTATTACTTAGATACTGGGCACTTATACCAGAGGCAGGAAAAATTGATGATAATTTGTCCAGTCTTTATTTTCCAAGAAAGCTGTTCATCATAGTTATTCCGAAAATTCAGCCAGAAGTACTTTGTAACTGTTTGGTGTTAAATATTTATTATCGGGTAAGTCTATCTTTTCTCTATAAGAAAGTAAATAAGTATATACTTTCTGTTTTAGCTGCGTCAGGTGAGGGCTATTTGTTGCTTTTCCCAACTGTACAATATCCTGTATGGTTTTGAAGCGTACTGCTGAGGGAACCGGAAAACCCAGTCTAATACGAATCTGCTCTATTTGTTCAATCAAATGGGAAACATATTCGACTGTGGCAAACTTTTGTCCCAATACCTCAAAGACATTTTCTGCGGTACTTTCAAAAACAGGTATACAAAGCTGGCTTAATACTGTATCCAGCTGACTCATTGCTTTGTCCAGTTCTGTACGGGTTTTCAGTTCAGATGATCGATAACACATACACGAAAACTCGCCATTTGTATAAGCAAATTGTGTCTGTATTATTGTTGGCTCAGCAACTTGTATCTTTAGCTTTATTTCAATACGAACGGCATAACTACATAGAATAACAGGTGAAAGTATAATCTGAAGGTTACTGGTTTTTCGTAGAATCACTCCTGGCTGCTTCCAGAAATTCATATAATCATTGTCTTTTCCAATCTCCTTATACTTTCTTATTTTGAGTTTTAAGTCACTAAAGGGCTGATTAATCCGGTTAATAATCATTTCAAGACATTCCGCTTCAGTACCCATCGATTCATTGATTGTCTGGATCTGACTGATTCCAAAGTCTTCATTTATCCCTACGTTCATACGAAAATTATCGAAATCTGGCATTTCCCCACAAAATGATTCAATCAGATTCAAACCTACATTGGTGTCTACAATCCCCTGTTTATATTCTTTCAAAGTACGAATATCCAGATCAGGAGTAGAATTATCATAACAATCTTGCTCTTCAGGTAATATATCACCTTTGTCAACAAGAATCTTTGATCTGTGAACATACTTATATCGAATGACTTTCCACGCATTAATCTTAACAACCAGAAAGTCCATTGCAGTATCATTGCCAAATACCAGGATCATATCTGCATTGGGAAACCAGCTTTCCCATTTTCTTCGTGCCGCCTCAGACAAATGTCCTTCACGAAAGGAATCAAGCAGCAATTGCCTGATCCGGTCTCCACACAGTATGGTAAAATCTTTCCAGAACCCAATCGAAACTCCATGTTGGTTGATTGCTGAATTGTATTCAATATCCTGCTCACAAATTCTCTGAGTGGTATACTCCAACGACCAGGAAGCAGGATTAAACGCTTTGAGAACACTACTCGCATCAGCAAAGGGCTGTGAACGAATGATAATCGTATTAAAATAAGTTGCCATTAAGTTCAGATAGTTGTGGCTTAAAGCTAACCATATAAAATCTGTTAAGAATATGATTTTATATCAAAAACTTACAGCTACGCATGTAGGATATAAGCAAAAAGATTTTCCTACTTATTACACGTTACATTTACATTTTCTACTCATGGTCATCTTAAAAAACAATGAGCGACCTTCTTTTATAAGCTATGTATGGCATTCATTTTCCAAAGAACAGGAACAGATTTGTACATTCAAGTGGAAAGGCTTGATAAAAAAAGATTGACAGAGCATGTTTATTTTTTATAGGTAACCGTATTAATAGAGCCTTGTGTCAGAATATATAAGCATTTGTCAGAACGGATTGCCAGTAGTACCTCTTTTTATTTCATTATGATTACTTTTCTGAAACTCCTTTTACCTGATTCCTCTCACTGTTTGTTCAAATGGTAAAAGTTTTTTCTCTACTATGGATGTGGCTGATTGTTTGCAGTTGTCTGGCACAGTCATTTGCCGGGCATGCTATTTCTGTGTCCGAAGGATTGCCCAGCTCAGAAGTATATGAAGTATTTCAGGATAGCAAGGGTTTTATTTGGTTTGCAACAGATAATGGAGTGGCAAAGTTTGACGGAAAACAAATGCAGAATTTTCATATTCAGGAGGGACTTAAAGACCCTGTTGTTTTTGGCTTTTTTGAAGATGACCAAAAAAGAATATGGTTTCGAACTTTCTCCGGACAACTCTTTTATTATGAAAAAGAGATCATCCGGCCTTATCAATGGAATAACAAATTGACTGCTCTGCTTCAGAGAAATTTGTTAACTGCTATTTATAGTAAAGATAACCAGTTGTGGTTTTCTGCTGAGAAGTTTTTTGGAAAAGTGGATTCAGTTGGAAACATTTTCAAAGAACCTGTTGATAAAGCTGATCTTACCTATAAAGTTATTGAAAAGAACTGTTTTTTAGTGGCTTCGGATAATATCAGGATGCGTTTTGTTAAAATCAACTCGCAACGATTTCCCATACATTTAACTTCTGATGTACAAGAGCAAAAGATACATTGTGTTCAATTTTGGAAAGGAAAGTTATACCTGGCTATTGATAGTATGCTATTTGTCTTTGACGGTAAATCACTTAGTCATGTTTTTACAGGAAAAGGCAATATTCTAACCTTATCTGTAGACAAGACGGATTATCTATGGATTGGATACAGGGATAAAGGGGTGACACGAGTCGAAGATACCATGTTCAAAAAGCTTTGGAGTATTGCTTATTTATCTACTCGATCAGTGACGAAGATACTACAAGACCATGAGGGAGGCTTCTGGTTTTCTTCCCTAGAAAAAGGAGTATATTATATTCCCAATCTGGACATCTCTTATATTCCCTATACAGATGAATCCAAAACAACGGCTGTGCTTTCCACACCACAGGTAATTCTGACTGGTAATCAAACTGGTATACTGTCTGCATACGATCCTATGTCCGGTAACATACGATGGCAGCAACCGTTGGGAACCTACATAAACAATCTATTTTATACAAATGCTAAGGTATGGGCCTCTACATTACAATCAACATTTTTGATAGACTCTGTCTTACACTATAAAAAGATCTATGATGTTTATGTGGCAGGTTTGACCAAAGACCGCAAAGATAATGTCTGGGCTACTGGCTTTGTTCGCATTACTCAGTTTGACCAACAGGGAAATTGTCTTTTTTTTCAGAATGTAGGGCATAGTTACCGAAAAATCATTGCAGATGATACGTTGTTATATCTTTTACCGCGACTGGGGCTGCACGTATATACCACAGGATTATCTCTTGTTTCTGCTCCACCCCAATTAGCTGGTTTTAAGATAATCAATGTAACCTCTTTAAACGATTCTGTTCTTTTACTGGGTACAGTAGGGAGTGGTTTCCTGTTGGTTGATAAGAAAAGCTGGAACTATAGGCAGTTTGACGTGAATCACTCTTTTATTGCCAACAATATTTATGCTGTTCTAAAAGCAAAATCTCTGCTCTGGCTTGGTACAGAAAAAGGGATAATTACCATGGATATTTCATCGTTGTTAAAGGGCAATTTTACATTTAACAACATTACACAATCTAATGGCTTACCAAGTAATAGAATTGCCTTTTTTGCAGAGACTCCTCAAAGTGTGTGGGCATTTTCAGATGGAGGTATCTCTGTTATTCCTTATACATTTACTCATAAAAAAGCCACATTTCCTCCATTCTATCTCAAACAGCTTCAGGTCAACAACCATTCTGTTTCTTTACACGCAGATTCCCAACATTCAGAAATTGATCTGCCCTATACTGAAAATAATATTAAACTGGATTTTGGGTATATATCTTTTACGAATCAAACTATATTAACCCGTTATCGGCTTGATGGAAAGAGTCGTTGGATTTCTTCTCCAGATCGAAGTATTCAACTAACTTCTCTTGCTCCTGGAGAATACTATCTGGAAATTGAATCGTCCATAGATAATATTCACTGGCAGAATGTTTTTATTCCTTTGCCTATCCATATACATCCACCCTGGTGGCAACGGTGGTATGTTTGGCTGAGTGCTTTTGCTTTGTCACTACTATTGATTTATATATATTACTATAATCGACTACTGATTTACAAACAGAGGCATTTGTATCTGAAGACAATCAATACTCACCAGCAGAAGCTGATTCAGGTAGAGATTGAGACACAGGAAAAAGAGAGAAACAGGATTGCAAAAGAATTACATGATGGAGTAAGTACTACATTGAGTGCTATTCGTTTACTGGTGCGACAGTTTACCCAATCAAAAGATGATTCTGTTGCCAGTCAGATTGAAGAGCAGTTTCAGTATACTATTGAGGAACTGAAAGCTATAATTTATGCTCTTACCCCTGCTGGGCTTGACCGATATGGCCTTACAAGTGTTGTGAAAGAGTATGTAGATAGATTAAACAAGGCAACTCCTATCAAAATTGATCTTACAGTATATGGTACACAAACCTATACACCCGCAATAAATATTCAAGTCTTCAGGGTAATCCAGGAACTGCTTGCTAATTCTGTTAAACACTCACAAGCTGAGAAGATTACTATTCATCTGAATCTGTTTGAGGACCTGCTTAATCTGGTCTATGAAGATGATGGCACTGGTATTTTGACAGACGAAAATTCTTCAATACAAAAACAACAGGGATTTGGGCTCGGTAACATCGAATCCAGAATACGAGCTATTCAAGGAACGATTCAATTTGAGTCAAGCCACCTTGGCGTTTCGTACATGATTGACATACCTATTTTAGTAAATCTCCATGATTAGAACCTATCTTGTCGATGATCACAATCTATTTTGTGAAGGGATTGACCGTATCCTCACCCAATCAGGACAATTTCATGTATTGCAAAAGTTTTATAATGGAGCCAGTCTTTTAGAAAAAGTTCAGGAATGGGAAGTTGATCTATTGATTATGGATATAGAGATGCCACTCATTAATGGATTGGATATTATCAAACGAGTTAAACTGTATAATCAGCAGGTCAAAATTGCTTTGTTGACTATGCATGAAGAGCAAGCCTACATTCAGGAAGCTTATCTGCTGGGTGCAGATGCCTATCTGAACAAGTCAATGGAAACACAAGCATTGATAGGTTCACTACTCACAGTTTGTACAGGTAAAAAGGTTTTTCCCCGATTTACCTTATTTGAAAAGGAAAACAATCTTCTCTCCAAACGAGAGGAAGAGATTTTGAAATTGATTGCACGAGGTAAGACCAGTGCTACTATTGCGGAAGCTTTGCAGATTTCAGAACTAACAGTTAAAACGCACAGAAGAAATATGATGCGTAAATTGCAGGCAAACAACACCTCCGAAATGATTACAAAAGCCATAGAAAAAGGGATTATATGACAGCATTTTTGATCTATATTCACAGCTTAGCTATTATAATTACCTTTCAATGAGTTATTTTTTTCAGTACTTATTGCCCGGCTGGTCTCCCTTTCATTTCTTCATATTCTCTCAGAAAGTTCTTCTCTCTTACCTATTCTTTTGAGTATTTCAGTTCGATAAAAATTCAAAATATGTAAACATGTTTCAAAAGAGCACCTGGTTACCTGTTAACACATAGGTTTCCTATGAAATAATATATTTTATGTCAATGTAATACACTTGTCGCTTATAGAGTATAATGTTCTGATAAGCAGTATTTGTAAAAATAAATATACTCCAAAAGGAGTAGTAAAATCTGCGTAATTAAGGGTATATAATCACTTTTTTTTTCAATTCGACTTTGAGGATCTTTACAGTAAGATTTCAATGTAACTTTTAATAATCTAAAAGCCAGCTTTTATGAGAAACCCTCTCTCCTATAGAACAACTATTATGTAATCTCATCTGAGGAAAAGACCAGCCCAACTATTCAGGGCTTGATTGGTATACGGAGAATGTAAATATCAAGGGTTTTAATCAGATAACGCTTGTTTAATTCCAACTTCTGATTGAAGGTAACTTTCTTGTCTTGTTTGGTTCTCCTTCCAGATAGTCAAATCAATTTAATGCTTAGTTACAGACACCCAATTCTCACCAGGCTACTATACTGGTGCATGGATCTGTATTGCCTATAAAGATTCGAAATCACAAATCTCATCCATACAATAACCTTTCTGTAATCCGTCACACTACTTGTTAGTTATTACTATGAACTATTCTTTAAAAAAAACTTATTTTCCGGGTTTAACAGGCCTTCGCTTCATTGCCGCTTTTGTCGTACTGATTTCCCATCTGGAAGAGATGAAGAAATTATTTGGGTATGACAACTGGCGGGATGTACCAGGTGTCAGGTATATGGGAGCGACTGCGGTCAACTTTTTCTTTGTTTTAAGTGGATTTCTGATTACTTATCTTTTATTACAGGAAAAGAGTACAACAGGAACGGTTTCTTTGATGGATTTTTACTCCAAACGCATGACACGTATCTGGCCATTGTATTATTTTCTGTTATTGTTAGGACTGGTTATCATACCTCAGATTTCATGGATGGATATTCCGCATGTTAGCACCGAAGTATCTGCCCGGAATGTATTTTTCTTTCTGACTATTTTTCCCAATGCAGTATTTGCACTATATGGCTTTACTCCCTATCTGGTACAAACCTGGTCTATAGGGGTTGAGGAGCAATTTTATGCCGTATGGCCACTGCTATTTTTACGTACCTCTAAACCTATCCGCAACATTAGTATCTTCTTTGTTGTCTATCTGTTTATTTATGTAATTGCTTCTATAGCTCTGCCTAAACTTCCACCAGGAAATCTCAATTCGGCTATTATGGTTTTCAAACTTACTCGTATTGATTCAATGGCAGTAGGGGGATTAGGTGCCTGGCTTGTATTTTCAAATAAACAACGAATTCTTACTTTGCTACTTCATCCGCTGGTTCAAATTGTGACAGGTATAGCTATTCTACTTCTTATGGTTAGTACCATCGCATTTCCTCTTAGTCATAGTGTATTTTCTGTGCTCTTTTTAGTATGTATTCTGAACGTTGCATTAAAACCCGAATCAGCATTGACAAAGCTTCTGGAGGGGAATGTACTTAATTACCTGGGCAAAATCTCCTATGGCATTTATATGTACCACTTTCTGGTAATTGGATTTGTTCTCCATCTCTTACGGGGAAGCTTTCTGATAAATCCGTTGGGGATAGTGGAAAACCTGGTACTCTATGTGCTTAGTACTGCATTAGTTATTCTGGTTTCTGCACTCTCTTACCATGCTTTTGAACTTAAAGTAATGCGTTGGCAACCCAGGGTAGCCGCCGGACTGAGAAAAATAAAAGCAAAGCTATCTTTCCAGAAAGCCCGACAACTTGCATAAGAACAATAAGTAGCATTCATATGTTTGCAGATAGTGCTTGCAAGATGACAGGCACTATCTACAATGTGATGTAACCTATTATGTGTTTTGCCTGTAAACTTTGATTAGATACTGTACAGAGTCAGGCATTTTTTTGTAAAGTGCCAAGACTGGTTCCACCCTATGTGGATGTTTGAGTTTTAGTACCAGTTGTCCATACAATGGCTCTCTGAAAGGAAAGATTTGTTCAAAGAGTAGTTCATGCCTTCCATAATGGATGCTCTTTGCGTTTTCAGTAAGTTTATCCTTTGGATCAATTGTTTCAAATGGATTCATATCCGGGCTTAGGTTTCTCAGATTACGTTTCGGAGAACAGGTTGGTTTTTCATTAAGTATTGTATAACTGTACCCAGTTCCAGTCTACCATCATCGTTAATTTCCTCCATAAAATCTTCTTCTGTCAGGTTAGGTTCCAGAAGGCCTTTTCGTTCTTTTGAAGAGTGCCACCCATATATATAGTCAGCCATGATATTACCTTTTATATCAAACCAATGCCCCGATTCGATAATCAGGTGAGCCTTAAGATCTCCTTCAACATCCAGGCTGTAATCACAGGTAGAATCTGCCACAATAGCATTGGAAACAGTAAGGTTGCCAGCAATACAAATCTGCGAAAAGGTAAAGAGATGGGTTGTGGTGACATTTCCCAGAACCAGTAAAAGTGAGATATTCACTTCCAGACAATCTTCCAGAATACCTGTAACAGTCAGGTTACCATTTACGATCACAATGTCATCTTTCACTGCCAGATAGCGCAAAGTGATATCACCTTCATAAAGAACAATCCGGGAAGATTCGTCTTCTACAAATTCAGCAAATGCCTCCAGATGAACACCCATCTCTTGTTGCACAGTTGACTGCGGGCTGTTTTCTAGTAAATCAAAAGGTACTGTCTGTAAAGTCAACAAAAATGTTATAATTATTTTAAGCTATTCTTATCTTTACACTCTCAAAGAGAACAGGTCCTGTTTAGCAGGTCGTTCATCTTGCGTAGCTACCCACTGTAGTAGCTACAACCTTTTTAGCGCAATAGGCTTGTGAGTATTTACTCTTATTTCTACTGAACCAAACTAGCCTGAGTGGAACTGGTCTGAGTGGTATTAAGCTGAGTGGTATCAAGCTGAGCCTGAAACAGTTCTTCTTTTTTCCACAAGGCATAGATCACACAAAGCAATTTGCGTTGAACCGCTACATAAGCTTTCATCTTCAGATAACTTCTTTCAAAAATACGCTGATAGAAAACGGTAAATCTTCTCTCGTATTTGACCACTGAAAAAGAAGGTAAATGCAACACACGTCGAATATGGGCATTGCCTTTTTTACTGATCCGACCCATACCTACCCGTTTTCCCGATTGGTTTTCAATTACATCATAGCCAGCATAACTACACAATTGTGCCTGATTCTCGATCAGAGCAAACC